>VBHS01000438.1 GCA_005881295.1 Chloroflexota bacterium | reverse complement strand
CAGACGAACCCATTTTGCTGCTGATGGAAGATAGACAGCGTTTAACCCGTGCAAAGCATATCCCATATCAGGAGTCTCACCTGCTGCTAAGCGTTGATAGCAAAACCCGGTTGGAATCCCCTGGGCTCGTAAGAGCGCTGCGAGGAGATGGGATTTCGCGTAACACAGACCCTGGCCATAGAGAAGAACTTCTGAAGCTGCGCAAGTCACCTGAGTACTCTGAATATCCAAGGAATGGTGAATGGCATCCCGAACAAACACAAATGCCTTTCTGACGCGCTCTATTTCTGGATCTGCGAACGGAGACAAATGACGGACGGCTTCCTGAACCACGGGGCGTGAATAGTCCACAAATTCTTGTTCACACAGATATTCCTCTACACGAGAGGACTCACAGATGAGATGCATGCGATGACTTCCTCCAACGTTGCTGTGACGCTCTGTGTGGAGTGTAGCACAGGAGAGTGTCGGCGTCTAGTTGCGCTATTTTGTCCTATCGCAAAAACCTATTATGAAACCTTGCCTTAACTAATAAATCTGGATAGCGGAAGATCTCCCGAGGGCCGATAATGAGTTTTCACAAAATAAATCGGAGAGTGGAACATCCACGGAGGGCCGATAAATCGGCGGTGGGCGCGGTAAACCGGCCCCTACGGGTGTCTGGATGATTTTGATACATGTCATTATGGGTCATGCGCTGGAGGTCATCGTGGCCCAGACGGCGTTCATCGGTGGCTGGATGATGTTGTTAGATGTCAATATGGGTCTTCCTCCTGGTCTTCTACTAGCAGGATGGTTGGTTGGGCGCGGGCGGCGTCTACTTCGACCCAGATGCGCTGGGCGAGGAAACGGCGCTCATGGGGGTCGGTGAGGGCCGGTTGCAGGGGGAAGAAGGCGCGGTCATCGCTGTGGTGGTGGATCCAGCGGCTGATGATGTTGATTTGATCTACCTCGGCTTTACCGACGATACTGGGCGCGTCTCCCAGTGCAGCGGCCACATCCAGGAGCTCGAGGACGGCCTCCTTCATCTCCTGTGGCTCGTGTGGGATGCACTTTTGCTGTACGAGGCGGCCATGGCGCACCAGAAAGAGTTCGTTGTGATCTTCGCGGGCAGAGGGATAGACGATAAAGAGGTTGTTGGCTTCGACTGCCCCGGTGATTAAACGCTGGCCGATCAATACTTCATCGGCGCTGCGAATGGTGTCGCGCAGCCAGGCGGCGCGTTCGTAATTCATTTGCTGCGAGGCTTCGAGCATCTGGCGGCGCAGGCGGTCCAGCAGGTCTTCGCGCTCTCCCCCGAGGAATGCGCAGATCTGCTCAATAACTTTGGCATACTCTGCTGGATCGACATTCCCTCTACATGGGCCGGGGCAACGATCCAGGTGGAGACGAAGACAGGGGTCCGAAGGTTTCGCCAGCGGCGGCAGGGAGCGAATACAGGTGCGAACCGGGAAAACTTTCTGGATCAGCTCGATAGTGAAATCGACGATGCGCCTGCTGCGAAAGGGTCCGAAGTAGCGCGCTCCATCGGCGGCGACTTCTTTTGTGGAGTAGACGCGCGGGAATGGATGCTGCACGTCAATTTTAATAAAAGGGTAAAGCTCATAGTTGCGCAATTGCACGTTGTAGGCGGGCTGAAGTTGTTTGATGAGTTGTGATTCCGCGAGCAAGGCTTCCAGCTCGGAACCCAGGACGCGGGTTTCAATCTCGCGGACATTTTGCAAAAGGCCGTCCATTTTGCGTGTGTACACGCCACTGATCAAGTTGCCTGGAGACGGAGGCATCAGTTATATCGCCGCTCCAGGCAACGGGCAATTGCAGGCGGAGTCGCAGGTTACCCAGGGTCTGGATACCCTGCTGCTGAGCCAGGGCGAGTAGTTTCAAAAAGATGGCGGCGGTGACTTTCGCATCACCCATGGCGCGATGACGATTGGCCGCGGGGATCTTCAGGTGGTTCGCGACAAGATCGAGTTTGAAACGACGCAACGCTGGGAGATAACGGCGAGCGAAAAGAATCGTATCGATACCGTCAATGGGGAAGGCCTGGCCAAGCAGATGGGCTTCGTGGGAGAGGAAGCCGATATCGAAGCCGACGTTATGTCCGACGAGGATGGCTCCTTCAATGAAGTTGAAAAAGTCGGGAAAGACCTGCGCGGCACCGGGCGCAGCGGAGACCATCTCTTGCGTGATGCCGGTGAACTGGACGATGAAGGAAGGCAAACGGCGGTTGGGATTCACCAGGCTTTGAAAAGAGTCGATGACCTCACCGTTGCGCAATCGAATACCTGCTACCTCGATGACGCGATCGGGTCCCGGTCGCAAGCCGGTTGTTTCGGTATCGAGCGGATCAGGAGGTCTTCCGCGGTTGGTCGCCCGAGGCTTTCCAGCAGTTCATGCGCGCGTCGCAGTAATGTCCCTCGCTGTGGTACTCCCTCAACAGCTTCCTGTACCATAGCAAATTTCCCCCTCTGTGATCCCTTATGTGGAACAGGTGTACATATGTGTCAGAATAGCATGTAGCGTCGAGGTTTGCAAGGGAACCGGGTGTGGGTTCCTAAAACACCTTGACGATGGGTATTAAATTGTCATAAGTGGAAAGGTATCATTGTCGTAAGGATGTGAATAGATGAAGAAAAAGAAAGATTATGAAGGACATGAGGCAGCGATTCAATCTCTACGAGCATTTGCTTTCCAGAAGAGATGGCAAATTGTAGAGGAAAAGGAGATTGACTTTGGCTATCGCGTAGTAGTGTTTGATGGCCTCACAAGGAATAATGTGGATTTCTACCCAAGTGGCAAGTTATTGATTCAAGGAAAACAAGGCGCCTTATATGATGAGCTTGGTAGATGGAGGGAAGAACGAAATACGACAACTGCGCTTAAAACCGGGATAGTGTCACTACCATTTGAAGAGACACTGCCAGTAGAGCAAACAGTCACGGCACCAATTTCAAAACCTACAGCGAGAGAGAGCATTGTGTTAGGTGTTGCGGGCAAGGAGGACTATTTTGGCCCACTGGTAATCAGTGCCATCCATGTAGATGCCTGGGCAGAAGCTCAGTTCAGCATGCTAGGAATACACGATTGGGGACTTTTGAGTGACGAGCTTCTGCTGGCAAAGGCAAAAGAAATCAGGGCGATTTGCCAGTATTCTCTAGTGACAATAGGACCTACCCGCTACAACGAGGCGTTTGGCAAAGTACAGAGGCAGGAAAATGTCTGGGCATGGGGCAATGTGCGGGCGATTGAGACCGTCCTGGAAAAAGTGACGTGTAATATAGTGTCGGCACGACAATTTGGCGATATGGCTATTATAGAAGCTGCACTGGGAAAGAAAGGGCGTCGGATTACGTTAGAACAAAGCGCGGATTCTGAGGCAGATCTTGCCGTTGCAGCCGCTTCTATCGTTGCTGATGCCGAATATGTACGGTATGTGGATCAATTGTCGCAGCGCATAGGTCAAAAATTGCCTCGAGGGGCTGCGGACCAGTCGATAATCCCGATGGGTTGTGAGATTGTCGCGAAGGGAGGGCAGGCAGCGTTAGCAGAAGTGGCGAAACTGCATTTCGCGGCCACAAAGGCCATTCTTCAAATTGAACGAGGCAAAACACGTAAATTTTCTATAGAAAGATGAGTAAGACGCGTGAAACAGACAGCTCGAAGTGAGCGCAATCCAGCCGATTATGGCTACCCAACACCTGATGTTGAGGCACTTTCGACGAAAGCTATTGAGGTAACGCAACGCCTGACGGAGCATTATGGTGAGGTTCCTTTCTCGAGCAAGGACCCGATGAGTATGCTCGTCGATATTATCCTCTCACACCGCACGCGCGATGAGCAAACGGCAGCGGCATATGACAACCTTTTGCAACGCTTTGGCTCGTGGGAAGCGGTGCGAGATGCGCCGACGAGCGAGGTGCAGGCGACTATCGACAATGTCAACTTTCCTGAAGTGAAAGCGCCGCGGCTGCAAACAATTATGCGCCAGATTACTCAGGAACGCGGCAACCTGAACCTGGATTTTTTATGTGATTTGCCGGTAGAAGAAAGTGCGGCATGGCTCAATCGTTTTGAGGGAGTTGGCCCGAAGACGACCGCTTGTGTTCTCCTGTTCAGTTGCCAGAAACCCTTGCTTCCCGTTGATGTGCATGTGCATCGTGTCTCAGGTCGCCTGGGACTGATTGGCAAGAAGGTGACAGCGGACCAGGCGCACACGCTCTTGCAAGCCTTGCTG
>VBHS01000439.1 GCA_005881295.1 Chloroflexota bacterium | reverse complement strand
TTCTTTGAGGACGGCATCGCACACCTCAAGGATGAAGTCGTGTTCAGTGCGCGTTGAGTCTTCCAGGGCAAAATCGACGTTCTCTGTATAGGTGCGGGCGTGGGCCACAGCAGTACGAGCCATTTCAAGCACTTCCTCGCGCGTCTTGCCCAGTTTGACCTGCCTATGAAGCGGGGAGGTGCTGACGAACGGATGAATAACCGGAATCTCAGCATCCTTTACCGCCTCCCACGCCAGCTCAATGTCCGAGAAATTGACCCGTGCGATAGAACAAATTTCAGCATTACGGACTTTCGAGGCTATGAGGCGTATGCATTCAATTTCACTTGGCGAGGATGCGCCAAAGCCGCAATCCAGGGTATCAAAGCCCATTTCCGCCAGGGCTTGAGCAATTGCCAGTTTCTCTTCTGGGAAATAGTTGACTCCCGGCGTCTGTTCACCGTCACGAAGCGTGGTTTCAAAAAACTTGATGATGCGTGGTTCCGTCGACATCGTAAAATCACTCCTTTTGCAATGCATCCTGCATTGCGCGCACTTACACTTTGAAACGTATTGATGACAGGAGTTGGGGAGACAAAAGGCTCACTGCATAAAGCGCGAGGAGAGGAGTACTACATGCACCCTCATACCAAACTGCCGTCCGAAACTCCTTTGTTTCGACTTTCTTTCCAGGATATGCAATCTATTCACTACGAAAATTATACGCAACTCAAACAGGGATGCGCAAGCACCCCCTTCGCTCCTTGACATTTCAAACAACGATAATGTATACTATTTATACCCCTACCAGGGGGGTATGGGTATTCCTGGCGAGTGAAAACGAGGGGAATGAGGATGGCTTCAGAAATTAAGCATCTTTCTATAGAGGAAAATGAAAATATTCCTCTGGCTCAACCAGCCGCAGAGAGTCAAACAGTTTTAGCGCTGGAAGGAATGACCTGCGCCTCCTGTGCTATGCGCATCGAAAAAGGGCTGAAGAAGGTACCAGGGGTGAAAGACGCAAACGTCAACCTCGCTACCGAGCTGGCTACCGTCACTTACAATCCGGCCCAAACGGGTCTAGAACAGATGGTGCAGAAGGTGGAAGCTGTGGGATATAAAGCAACCCCACAAATCGCGCCTCAACAGCAACCGGTACAGGAAACGGCCACGAGCACAATGTCTGAAACGCTTGATACGCAGGTTTTCAATATCCCACAAGAAGATGAGCAGAGCAAGCGGAAACAGGCCGACATCATTCGCAAGCGCAACCTGCTGATTCTGGGTATCGTGCTCACCTTACCTGTTGTAATCCTCAACATGTTCTTCATGAATGCCTTCCCAGGCGAGAACTATCTCTTGCTTGCGCTCACAACGCCTGTCTGGGCAATCGTCGGTTGGGAGTTTCATCGCGGAGCCCTTAAAACGCTGCGTCATGGCAGCGCCAATATGGATACATTGATCTCCGTTGGCTCGACCGCGGCCTACGTAATGAGTGTGATAGCGACGTTCTTTCCGCGTGTTTTTGGAGCTGTAACTTTTTATGATACTGCCGCGCTGATTGTCACCCTGATCTTCCTGGGGAAGTACCTGGAAGCGCGGGCAATGGGGCAGACCAACGAGGCAATCAAGAAATTGATCGGCTTGCAGGCTCGCACTGCCCATGTGATACGTACAGGGAAGGAAATCGAGCTTCCCATCGAACAGGTATGCGTTGCTGATGAACTGATTGTGCGTCCCGGGGAAAAGATTCCCGTTGACGGAGCTGTGCTATCTGGAAGCTCGTCTGTGGACGAATCGATGATTACGGGCGAAAGCATTCCTGTCGAGAAAATCGAAGGTGACCCGCTAATCGGTGCAACTATCAACCAGCGTGGATTGCTACGGATGCGTGCAACAAAAGTCGGCGCCGACACTGTATTGGCAAGTATCATTCGTATGGTCGAGCAGGCACAGGGCTCGAAGGCGCCTATTCAGCGCCTGGCTGACAGCATATCAAGTATATTCGTTCCGGTCGTGCTGGTGATCGCCGCCCTGACCTTTATTGGCTGGGCGATAGTTGGCAATCTGACTATGACATCCGCGCAGGCTGCGGGCGTGATGAGTGCCAGCAATCCCTGGATAGTTGCCATCGTGGCCGCGATCACCGTACTGGTAGTAGCGTGCCCCTGTGCATTAGGGCTTGCCACGCCGACCGCGATCATGGTTGGAACGGGCAAAGGCGCCGAGCAAGGCATACTGATTCGCGGCGGTGAGAGCCTGGAACGCATCCATGCCGTACGCGCACTCCTCCTTGATAAAACGGGTACCATCACCAAAGGTAAGCCCGAATTAACAGATACCATTGCCCTGGAAGGTATGTCCGTTGATGATATGCTGCGCCTGGTTGCCGAAGCTGAACAGGGTTCGGAACACCCCCTGGCCGCGGCCATCGTCGAAGGGGCAAAAGCGCGTAACCTGCTACTCAACGCCTATCCTGATCGTTTTACAGCCCTTGCGGGGCGCGGCCTGGAAGCGACTGTTGAAGGGTATACGCTGCTCGTTGGTACGCGCTACCTCCTGCAAGAACGCTCCATTGACTTTGATGCTTTCCAGGAACGCCTGGAAGCGCTGGAGCAGCAGGGCAAGACCGCGATGATCGTCGTTATCGATGGCAGGCCTGTGGGAATAGTAGCAGTCGCCGATACGGTCAAAGTGGGCTCAGCTGAAGCAGTCAAGCAGTTGCGCGAGCAAGGATTGAGTGTCTGGATGATTACTGGCGACAACCAGCGTACGGCACAGGCAATTGCGGCTCAGGTTGGTATACCTGCCGAGCATGTCCTGGCGGAGGTATTGCCGGAAGACAAAGCGAACCAGGTCAAACGCCTGCAAGCTCAAGGCCTGGTTGTGGCCTTTGCTGGCGATGGCATCAATGATGCGCCGGCCCTGGTGCAAGCTGATGCTGGCATCGCGATGGGCACAGGAACAGATATAGCGATGGAGGCGGCGGATATCACCCTGGTCAAAGGGAATCTGAAGAGCGTAGCGACAGCGCTCGCGCTTTCTCGCGCAACGCTGCGCACCATCAGGCAGAATCTCTTCTGGGCTTTCGCTTACAATGTCGTCTTGATTCCTACCGCTATTCTTTCACCGTTGATCCCATTCTTGCGAGAGAACGCGCCCATCTTCGCGGCCGCCGCGATGGCGCTTTCGTCAGTGACTGTCGTAAGCAATTCGTTGCGGTTGCGGCGTTTTGGACGTCAAGTCTAATATTGTTATGCTTGAGATAAAAGGAGATAAGGAACATTCCTATGCCAGACGTACAAGATATCACACTTTCCGTTCCCGATGTCAGTTGCGAACACTGCGTGCATGCCATCAACACATCCCTTGGCAAGCTCGCAGGGGTAGAGCAGGTTGATACAGATATTCCTACAAAGAAAGTACACTTACGCTACCATCCTGACCAGGTCTCTTTACAGCAGATTGAGACCGTCTTAGATGATGTTGGCTATACGGTGGCGAAATAGCTGCGCTATAGCCAATGAGGATGTGAAGAGCTGCCGTTATACCAAATGGCAGCTCTCTTTTTGGTTCCCTCTACGGTTTCGGTGGCTTCGGTGGCGGGGAACAGCTACCGAGGGCCGATAATGACTTTTCACAAAATAACCCTGCCATCCACTATGTGGGTCCTCCATACACTGTAGGTGCCGATTTATCGTGCACACCGCCGATTGATCGGCCCTCACCCTAACGAAATGGCTTTGGGTACTCCGTAGGGGCGAGGGCGGATGAAGGGCGGTG
>VBHS01000443.1 GCA_005881295.1 Chloroflexota bacterium | reverse complement strand
AAGGCTATCCATTTACCGCCGTGATATCTGAGAAGGGAACGCAGGATAAGCGCCGACTGCTCGAATTGTACGGTGCCAACATCATTACTTCCCCCGGCTCGGCTGGCAGCAATGGGGCTATCAGGCTGGCGCAGGAACTGACCACACAGGACAAGCGCTATGTGATGCTCTACCAATACGGGAATGAGGCGAACGCTCTCGCGCACTATGAGACCACGGGGGCAGAGATTCTCGAAGATATGCCCGATGTAAACGTCTTCGTCGCCGGTCTGGGGACGGGGGGAACGCTCACAG
>VBHS01000442.1 GCA_005881295.1 Chloroflexota bacterium | reverse complement strand
TTTACGCGTGGCAGCGACTATGGATCGAGGCAAGATTGTGATCATCCTGGCCGATGGCGGCTGGAAGTACATGAGCGAGGATCACTGGATGGTAAAACTCCCATCCGTTGCTGACGCGGAGAAAGTTGCTCTCTAAAAAAAGAAAGAATCATGAGTAAGCATCATACCTATCCAATCCATTTTTCTCTCAATGGTTGCACTATTGATGTCGAGGTTGGCGCAACGCAAACGCTGCTCGAACTGTTGCGAGACAAGCAGCATCAATGGGACGTGAAGTTGGGATGCGGCAAGGGTGACTGTGGCTCCTGTACGGTGCTGCTGAACGATGAGCCACGGCTATCCTGTCTCGTCCTGGCCGTTCAGGTTGATGGAGCCGCGATCACGACAGCTCGCGGCCTGGGAGACGCAGAGCACCTTCATCCCCTCCAGGAGGCGTTCATTCAATATGGGGCGGTGCAGTGTGGTTTCTGTACACCCGGGATGCTGATGACCGCAAAGGCTTTGCTTGATCGATGCCCTCACCCTACTCGTGTACAGATACGTGAAGCGCTCGCAGGCAACTTGTGTCGCTGCACCGGCTATCAGCCTATCGTTGATGCAATCGAGGCAGCTTCCCGACGTCATCCACAGCATGATCAAACTGACCAGAATATGATGGCTACGGAGATGGTTGATACAGGAGAAGAGGAGACATGAAATGAGCACAAGTACGTCAGAACTTATCGGTGCATCCGTTCGACGGATCGATGCGCTGGAAAAAGTGATGGGAACGACCCGCTACGGTCAGGATTTCTGGATGGATGGGATGCTCAATGGCGGTGTACTGCGCAGCCCTCATCCTGCCGCTCGCATCGTCTCTCTTCGTACTGATGCTGCCAGGCGGCTTCCCGGCGTTTACGCAGTGATGACTGCGCAGGATATTCCCGGGCAAAAACGCTACGGCGGCCCTACGGTACTGGATCATCCCGTGCTTGCCAGTGACAAGGTGCTCTATGCGGGCCAGGCAATCGCATTGGTTGCGGCAGAATCTCGTGAGCTGGTGGAGCAAGCGCTCCGACTCATTGACGTTGAGTACGACCCGTTACCGGCAGTTTTTGATCCGGCAGAGGCAGTGAAGCCTGGGGCCCCGCAAATTGGGGCGCATGGGAATGTCGCCGGCCATGAGTGGGTGCAATGCGGCGACCTGGCACGCGGTTTTGCTGAGGCAGACGTCGTAGTCGAACAGACCTACCATACCACGTGGATAGAGCACGCCGCCCTGGAAGTAGAGTGTGGCGCTGCCTGGCCGGATGAACAGGGAGGAATTACGCTGCGCGTCTCCACGCAATCACTTGAATACCAGCAGCAGATCGCAGCAGTGCTCGCTCTTCCCCCTGACAAGGTGCGTGTAACCTGTCCAATGGTAGGAGGGGGATTTGGACGCAAACTCGATATCACCGTTGAGCTCATGCAAGTGCATATTACTGGGGACGCAGGTCCGTTCGTGTATCGCAGTGCACTGGTGAGCCTGCACAGCCTCATGCTTGCTACCGGCCCGTACTATGTCCCACATGTATCGATAGATGTACAGGCTATTCACACCAATAACATTTTTAGCAGCGCGATGCGTGCCGTAGGAGGGCCGCAGGTCAATTTCGCCTACGAGAGCCAGATGGACCAACTTGCCCACGAGATCGGAATGGATCCTCTAACGTTTCGCCGCATCAACTACCTGCTGCCTGGACAAAGCCAGCCTAATGGACAGGTGATCCAGGGGACCGTTCTGCTGGCGGATTCGGCTGAACACGCATGGAAAGCACTGGATGAGATGCCTGCTGTTGTACAGACCGGATCAAAGAAGATAGGGCGGGGCATCTCCTCGAATATGAGCGGCTACGGGATGCCTGGGAATGCAGCAGCGTGTGACATAGAGGTACAACAAGACGGGCGCGTCGTTATCTCTATCGGGGTGTGCGATATCGGTGGGGGTCAACGTTCCTCAGTCGCGCAGATTGCGGCCAGCATGCTCGGTGTGCCACTTGAGCATGTGACCTTACGTCTCGCCGATACTGCTGTGACTCCGCCAGTTGGTGCGACTGCTGGCTCAAAAACACTCTACTACTGCAGCAATGCCACGTTTATGGCGGCGAACGCGTTGCGGAAAAGACTGTTGGAGGTGGCAGCCGACCTCGAAAGCGGCACCGGCATTGACTGGCTTGACTTTACCTTTGGCACCCATGCTGCCGAGGTGGCAGTTGATGAGGAGACGGGTGAAGTGTCTGTGCTAAAATATGCCTGCTGCCACGATGTCGGGCAGGCGCTCCATCCGCAAAGTGTTGAGGGACAAATGCATGGAGGAGTTGCGCAGGGCATTGGTTTCACCCTGATGGAGCAGCTTGCGCTGAAAAACGGCATCATTCAGACACCTTCTCTGCGTGAATATCTCATTCCTACCTCTGTCGATGTACCAGAGATCGCGACCATTCTGCTGGAGTCGGGCCAGGGACTCGGGGCGTTTGCAAATCGCGGTATAGGGGAACCACCTGCCGCCGCCTCTGCCGGAGCCATTGCAAATGCCATCTATGATGCCATTGGAGTACGCATGACTGAGTTACCCATAACACCGGAACGGGTCTTTACTGCTTTGCAACGACTCCGATGAATGGGGTTCTCTATTCCTGGCCAGAGTTTTTCTTGCTATGCATCGATGCTGCACTCGGCAAATAAAAGAGAAGGGAATAGTCAATGGAAGGAACATCTTGGTGAAAAGCTGGAAGCATCCTACTGTCTGGTCTGCTCTGGGAATGAGCGTGTTGCTGTTCGCAATCATCTCGTGTTCCTCTGTTCCATTGTCACCACCGACTCCCACCGTGGGAACGACACCCTATGAGGGTTTTATTACACGGATTTTTACCGGTTCTTACGGCATGCAGATGACGTACTACCTCTATATACCCGCGCATCTTGATCCGCAAAAAAAGTATCCCCTGGTGCTCCTGCTTCACGGTGGGGGCGAGCGTGCAAAGGTGAAAAATACACCGATCCAAAATAGGGATGTCCTGCTGAATCAGGTATACATGAGAGTGTGGAGTTCTCCAAAGGTGCAAGATCACTGGCCCAGTTTCATTGTCGTTCCGCAGGTCGTCTATCCCCAGCGCTGGGTCAACGTACCGGCGCAGCAGGGCTCCTATACCCTTGCCGCTCGACCAGCAAATGCCTTGCTCTTGGCGAAGGAGATTGTGGATGCGCTGCAAAAACAATACACCACTATTGATCCCAACCGCCTCTACGTTACTGGACTTTCGATGGGAGGCTACGGGACATGGGAGGCGATTGAGCGCTGGCCCAACTACTTCGCCGCTGCGGCCCCCATCGCGGGTGCTGGCGATCCATCCAAAGCGTCAGTGCTGACCCATCTGCCCATTTGGGCTTTTCATGGCTCGGCAGATACGACCGTACCGGTATCAGGTTCGCGTGACATGATCAACGCGATCAGCGCCGCGGGCGGCAACCCAC
>VBHS01000197.1 GCA_005881295.1 Chloroflexota bacterium | reverse complement strand
TGCCTGTATCCGACCAGGAGATAGCCAACGAGGTAGAACCTACCTCAACTTAGTCACCTCAGGAAGCAATTTGATCTTATCTCGTACTGGAAGATACCTACTTTCGTGAATGCGGCTGCACTTTACCGGCATGCCGCAAAATAAAAGCGCTGGTTTTGGCAAAGACCTCCTCACGATCATGATCCATCATTATCATATGATAGGAGCGGTGTAACGTGAGGAGGTGCTTATCGTGCGAACCAATCAATCGGTAGATCTCACGCCCATCACGGGCGGGGACCACATGATCATTGATTGCGGTCATAATCAGTATGGGGACAGTTATGCGAGGTAGCTCCCCTCGTAGTTGTGGTAAAAATTGTAACATACTGTAAACCGGCGCAACAGGAGCTAGACGATAGACATTCCTGTTATAGCGTCGACGAGCCCCTGGATCTCGCACGTCATCGTGCAGCCTGGGAAGCATAGGGGTAATTCGACTGACGATGCCAACCAGTCGCTTTAAACCGGGATACATATGGAGGGGAGCGCACATCGTCACAATACCGGTCACTTCCTCGTGTGCAGCGACGTGCAAGGCTAAGGCACCTCCAAGCGAATGCCCAACGAGAAACACATATTCACAACGCTGTTTGAGTAAGCGCAATTCGCGGCGCACAGCATTTGCCCAATCCTCCCAGCCAAGGAATGCCATTTCTCGCACAGGTACTCCGTGCCCTGGTAACAATATATTTTCAGTGATGATGCCTTTTGCCTGGAGAAAGCTCTCCATCTCGGCCATTTCTTCTGGCGTACCATTCAAACCATGGATCAGGAGCGCACCTATCGCAGTTTGCCTCAATACACGAGAGTGAGATTGTGATGATTCGGTTGTAGACATCGTTTTCATTCCTACCAGTTGAAGTTTTAACGACAGCTTAGCGCGTTGATAATAGCAAAGGTACCCACTTGAGACATCCATCATAGATATGGAATGCTGCATATTGTTGCGCAGATTATCTATGGTAGAGTGCCCCTCGCGGGTACCCTATGTACGAGCATCTTTATTATTAGCAAAAAGACCTGGGCAAACTACTCGCCCAGATCTTCAGGTTCGAACTCGTCTTCTTCCTCCACATCTTCTTCATCCTCTTTGTCGTCATACTCATCCAAATAACCAAAATCAGCGTAATTGGGTGAATATGATTCCTTGCGGATCTGTATTGTTGGATGAATCAGTGGAAATGGCTTCAGCCCTCCAGGAGCAGCCGGCCCCTCCATCTGCGGTTCGTAGGCAGGTGCACTTTCACGCACCAGTACCTCATCCTCCCATGCCATCGACTCAAAGCCTAAACGGCGCAGGTCCATTACCATGCCAGGCCAGGTGTCTTCAGCATCCACCGCCCACCACTCGCGTCCCATGACGCGTACAGGTCGAACACGCAAAGGTCGGTTGATATCGCCCAGATTAGCCACCAAGGATGTGCGTTTCCGCTCGGCATTTTTCACGATTAGAACCGTCCCTTTCTTTACTAGGACAACTATACACCGGTTTCCTTTTGGAGTTCTTGCATTTAAACGCCTCTATAGAGAGCCATTCTACTTCAAATTTTCCGTAAAGGAAACATAGAGTGTACTAATAACATATCACATAAACTTGTCAATTCGCCAGGGTTCAATGGCTAAAAAAGGGATGATTTGAAACTTTATAGACATATTTGACATATCGTTGTGAAAAAATTTTCACAATAAGAACAGTTTATTGACAGGTCTCAGAAAAGTGTGCATACTGCAAGCAGGTAAACTCAGAAAGTATAAGATTAATGAGCCAGATGGTAAAAACTGTGAAGACGATCCCACAGAGGGCTTCTCGCCGTCTGCGCAATACTCCCAGCTATTTTTTCCTGCTCTGGCGCTGGGTTACCTGGCTTCTTGCCTTGATTACGCTTGTTTCGATCCATGGCCAACCTCTTCCGTGGCTCGCCACATTGCTTTTGGCGATCACATTTCTACAGACCTTAGTCATAACGCTATACGCTCCCGTCTTTCAGATTTTCCTACCTGATCTTCCAGGATTAAACAGGCTTCTTCATCCAAAACAGCTCGCAGTCAGAAAACAACGTAAGAAGGGGAGAAGCTGGCGTCCACGCCCACTGGCAACAGACGAAGAACCCGACCTATTGCCTCCCCTGGTAAGAACGCGTAATGCTTACTGGGATATAGCGATTTATGGTATAGATGTCGTAATCTGTGGCATGGTGACGTACTACGGAGGCTACTTTGGACCTCCGCCCTTCGGTGTAGGCCTCGCTGCTAGACGCGCCGGTGATAGCTATTCTGGCAGCCTACCTGGCTACCCTGTTAGAAAGTTATACCCGCAGTAAGAGAAGAGAACAGGATAACGTCCGTCTCCAGACCGCTATGCGACGCGTCGGCCAGACGCTCATCGAGGGCGTCAGCGATAGGATGTATCTGTTACAACAAAGCGCTGAACAGATACGTAAGGGTGGACATTTTGAGCGCCTGGTTATTGCACTTCTTCGCAACGCCGGCGAAGGCAAAAGCGGCAAAGATACCCCTGAGATTGAGCATTATATAGAGGCTGGTTTTCTAGAATCCAGGATACCGGATAAGAGTCGAACGCTCTTCGCGCAGGTGATTCAATCGGGGGAAAAATACACCGCTTTTGAGCCTGAGATTGATGAAAACAGTGAGTATCGCCCAGCTATCGCACGTCTCTACCTGCCATTTCTCAGGGAAGGGCGGCTATATCTGGTGATCGGCGCTGAAAGCACACGGCAAACGCCTTTTGAAAACAAACAGGAGGTATTTCTCAGCGCTACCGGGTCACAGCTGGTAATCGTACTGGAGAACATCCGCCTGACAGAACAGGCCAAAGAATTAGCGGCGCTGGCGGAACGCGGCCGTATTGCTCGTGAGATTCACGATGGTGTGGCACAACTGGTGTATATGATGAGCCTGAACGCCGAAACAAGTGCAGCACTCGCTCACCGTATAACCGAAGCTTCTGAAGATGGGGAAGATAAAGAGATGTTGCTTCCCCTCGCGCAACGCCTCGATTCATTGGTTACCATTTCGAAACAGGCGCTGTGGGAAACACGCCATTATATGTTCACGCTCAAACCCTTGATCAGTGGAACCATTACCTTGACGCAGATGTTGACCGGCCAGCTGCGCGAATTTGAGGCTATTAGTGGCCTGCCGGTCCATTTTGAAATAGAAGGCGATGAAGATGAAGAGAAAATCAACGGGGATCAGCGGCGCGCACGGAGGGTGGCGCAGATAGGGACCGCGTTATTCCGCATTACGCAAGAGGCGCTCACCAATGCCTATAAACATGCAGGAGCAACACAACTGCGCGTGTACCTGCGTTATCTACAAGGTTTTATAGAAGTCGAGATTTGCGACAACGGGAGAAGTTTGAAAGTAGCCGAATATAGCTATGCTTCAGGAGCCGCTGAAGATCGACAGCGCATCTATTCTGGGCACGGTATGAGGGGTATGCGTGAACGAGCCGAGGAACTGGGAGGGATATTTGAGGTGAAACAGGGTCCTACAGGTGGCGTCAGCGTGCGAGCAACCCTACCATATTAATAAGAAGAGGTGATTACGCTTATGGCGAGAATACGATTGCTCATTGTAGATGATCACGAAGTGGTACGCCTGGGTTTGCGCGCGGCCTTTGAACTGGAACCAGATATTAACGTGGTTGGAGAGGCCAGTGATGGCGCCGAAGCCCTGGCGAAGATGAGTGTACTTGCGCCACAATTAATCCTGATGGATGTCCGTATGGAGAGGATGAGTGGTATCGAGGCCTGTCGCGAGATCAAGAGTCTCTACCCTGATGTCTCCATCTTGATGATTACTTCTTATACCGATAATGAAGCCGTCCTTGCCTCGATGCTTGCAGGTGCCAGCGGCTATCTCTTGAAAAATTTGAGCCGGGCAGAATTGTTGCGTTCCATCCGGTTGGTTGCCTCGGGTCAATCGCTACTTGATCCGGAACTGGTCAAACAGGCAACGTCAAGGCTAACCGCTTTAGCCAGTAGTGGCAGCCAGACACAGGGTGGCGAGCTAACCGAGCGAGAGCGCGAAGTGCTAGTGTTGATAGCGCGTGGCTATACGAACAAACAAATAGCCAACACCCTTATTGTGACGGAGAAGACGGCCCGCAACCATGTCAGCCATATCCTGGAGAAACTTGGGCTGGCACGCCGCAGCGAGGCGGCGGCGTTTGCGGTTGAACACAAACTGGTGCCACCAAGAGAACAGCACAAAGATGAGGAATTTTGAAAATGGAGTTACACCTCAGTCAATTCTTCTGAGAATGTGGCACGGCGCAAATACTGCCCTCCTCCTTTTCCACCAACGTATTCTCCATCGCGTACTATCACACCTCCACGTAGAAGGACTGCTTCGGGAATGCCCTGCACCTGCATCCCCTCGTAGGGCGTGTAATCGACATGCTGGTGCTGGGTGGCAGCGCTGATTGTCATCTTTCGCTCTGGATTGAAAATCACCAGGTCGGCGTCGCTACCCGGAGCAATGGTTCCCTTGCGAGGATAGAGGCCAAAGAGCTTAGCTGGAGCCGTCGCTATCAAGTCGACAAAATGCTGGAGAGCCAGTTTGCCTGTGCGCACACCCTCGTAGAGCAAAACTACACGATGCTCCACTCCTGGCAAGCCGTTGGGAATTTTTGTGAAATCGTGCAATCCCAATTCTTTTTGACCCGCAAAATGAAACGGGGCATGATCGGTGGAAACGACCTGAAGCTCACGGCGCTGCAGGCCGAGCCAGAGAGCTTCGTTGTCAGCGATGCTGCGCATAGGCGGAGTACAGACGAATTTCGCACTCTCAAAGCCAGGTGACGCGTAATGACTATCATTGAGATAGAGGTATTGTGGACAAGTTTCACCCCATACAGGTAGGCCTTTGACACGAGCGGCAGCTACGGTATGAAGGGCATGGGCACAGCTGACATGAACGATATAAAGCGGTGCATCAGCAAAGGCGGCCAGCGTAATGGCGCGTTGGGCAGCCTCTCCCTCTAATATCGCCGGGCGTGTCAGGGCGTGAAAACCGGGAGCGGTATGACCCGCGGCCACAGCTTCGCGCACCAGAAGATCGATGACAATACCATTTTCGGCATGGACCATTACCAATCCACCTATTTTCGCGGAACGGCGCAGTACGCGGTAGATAGTCTCATCATCGACCATGAAGGTCCCAGGATAGGCCATCAAGAGCTTGAACGTGGTCACGCCTGCGGTGACCATGTCGTCCATAGCGGTCTCGGGGGCAGCGGCAAGATCTGTGATGGTGATGTGGAAACCATAGTCAATGACGGCTTTCCCATCCGCTTTGTTGTGCCAGGTTTGCAATGCATCGGCGAGCGTATGGCCGCGCTGCTGGTTCGCGAAATCGATGATGGTCGTGGTGCCACCGCAGGCGGCGGCAATAGTTCCTGTCTCAAAATCGTCGCTGGCAACCGTAGCAGGGAGCGGAAGCTCCATATGTGTATGCACATCGATGGCACCCGGGAAGATATACTTACCCTGGGCATCCAGGACTGTATCAACCTGCAACGAGGCAAACGCACCTGGTACGCTGACGGCGGCAACTTTTTCTCCGTCAATGAGGATATCGCCCTCGTAATCTGCAATAGCAGTGACAATATGGCCATTCGTTATGAGCGTACGCATTGAGAACCCCTTTCCAGGAAGTTTATGGTTGAGGGTAAACATTCAAATTGCTGTAGACGACATCAGCGGGTGTATCTGACGTCGTGGCAAGAAAGGCAATATCACCTTCAGCGCTATACGTTGAATCCGTTACCTGCGTCAGGAATGCGCCGTTGGCATAGAACAAGAACGTATTGCCACGTACGATTACGAGCAAGGTGTTTTTGACAGCATTTCCCTGCTTCAAAGAGGCCGACGAAGTCCAATTATGCCCTGGCAAAGCATTGATAGTGGTGTAGGACATTGTCGATATTTTATAGTTCCCCTTACTGTCCACTTCAAACAGGTAACCTGCATAGCGATTTAAAAGATCCGTGTTGACGCGGAAGAAGAGGCCGCCAGAGTGCCCACTATTGATTTTCATATCTACCGAAATAGTGGCGTTCTTATACGACTTGCCAGATTCAAGACATCCATGGAAGTTTACCAGATTCACACCTTCCTTGTCATGGTAACCATCCGATTGAAAAGTACATTGGCTATTGTTATCCCATTGAGCAGCCTGGGTATCAGCATTGGTTGCGTCATTTAATGCGTCCTGGTAAGAGGGCTTGACAGCAGTTGCCGTCTGGATCACCCCGGCGGTAGCTCGTGCTTCGGCCTGGGCCGTTGCAGTGACGTGGGCAATGGCCGTGGCTGTGGCCTGCACCTGCGCCGTTGCAGTAGCGGCGGCGATAGCCTGTGCAGTAGCTGTAAGGTTTGGTGTAGCGGTAGGTGTCGCTGTTGGAGAGGTACCCACAACTGGTGTCTTTTGCGAGTGGGTGGCAGTAGCAGGTGGTGAACCACTACTCCTGGGATTCGTCTGTGTGACGAAGAATAATGCACCAGCACTCGCCACCAGCAGGAGTACTACCAGTGCCATGACGACCAGAATCCAACGACGCCTGTTCGTCTCCGCTCGCGCTGTAGTATGAACGTCGCTATAGGGGGGCTCAAGCGGCGGTTGAGTTGCAAAATGCGGCGGAACAGGGGAAAACGATTCTATCCCGCTCGCATGAGATGAAGGCCTGGAGGTCGACGAATTTCTGGAATCTGGCGGGAGTACAGGAGGCAGCACGGCCTGTTTTGAATCAGCAGCGGGGATAGCAAAGGCTGGCGCTACCCACTCATTTCTGCCTGCCCGATTGCCCGGCATGGTTGTGGCCTGGCAGAATGCATCAGCCAGTTCGGTGGCGCTGCTGTAGCGTTGTTCTGGCCTCTTCTCCAGCGCCTTGAGGATAACGCGTTCGACCTCGGGGGAAATAGCTTCCGAGAAGCTGCGAGGTGAGGGCGGCTGTTTGGTCATATGCATCGTGACCACGGCAAGCTGGTTCTCAGCAGAGAAAGGGAGTTGCCCGGTGACCATTTCGAAGAGCAGCACGCCCAGGGAGTAAAGATCGCTACGGGCGTCGGCCTTGTGATTGTCCAAGAATAGCTCGGGCGCAATATAATCGACGGTACCCAGGACATTCCCTGTGATGGTCAATTGGGTGGCATCGGTTGAGATACGAGCAATACCAAAGTCGGAAAGATAGTACCTTCCCTGGCCATCGAGCAGCACATTCGAGGCTTTGATGTCACGATGAACGATACCTTGCTGGTGTATGTAATCCAGGGCATCTGCAATATCTTTCAAGACACGGCAGGCTTCATCCAGGGAGAGAGGCGACTGGCGAATACGCGTACGCAATGTCCCACCCTCCATAAAAGGCATGACAATGTAGTACCTGGTTTCGTAGTCTGCCAGGTATTGACCCGCATCGTAGATAGGCACGAGATGTTCGTTATGAAAAGAGGCCATGAGGCGCGCTTCTCGAACAAAGCGGCGCAACATGTCCTCGTCTTCGCGTTTAAAGACTTTGACAGCCACAGTACGATCAAAATGTGTATCGTACCCCTTATAGACATCGGCCATCCCCCCTCTCCCAACCAGCTGATCCAATTCATAACGGCCGAGAGTTTTCCCCTCCAGTCCTGGCATACTTCTTCTCCGGATGTTAGATATAGAGCGGTTTCATGCTATATGACCGGCCACTTTGGCTTGATCTCGATACCGGCACGGCGATATAGAGCACCGGCATGGTAACGGGCCTGCTCCATCACTTCTTCCTCATCCATTGTTAGCAATTGGCCTTGCTCAACAACAATCTGTCCATCTACTACGACCATATCAACTTCGCCACCTGTTGCAGCATAGACTAGCGTGGAGATAGGATTCAACGATGGGGTAGTATGCAATCGTTCGAAGTCGAGCACGACAAGATCTGCCTTCTTGCCAGCCTCCAGCGAACCGATTTCACGCTCTAAACCGAGCGCGCGCGCGCCGTTGATTGTGGCCATCTCCAGCACTGTCTCGGCAGGTACAATCAATGGGTCATTGGTAACCGCTTTATGAATAATGGCAGCGAGTTTCATTTCTCGAATGAGATCGTAGTCGTTGTTGCTGGGACCGCCATCGCAGCCAAGCGCGACATTGACACCGCTAGCAAGCATTTGTGGTACTTTGCATACACCGGAGGCAAGCTTACTATTGGAGGAGGGATTGTGAGAAACATGCGTTTCTGTGCCAGCCAATTTCGCAATATCGTCCTGGTTAAGCCAGACCATATGCACCAGGACCGTTCTCGGACCGAGCAAGCCGACACTCTCAGCGTAATAGACAGGCGAAAGCCCATATCTTTCGTTGAGGTAGATTTTGTCAGCCTCGACTTCAGCAAGGTGCATGGTGATACCCATGTTGCGCTGGCGAGCAAGGTCGCTCATCTCGCGGTAGAGCTCGGAGGTGACGCCTCCCGGGGTGCGTGGGCCGAACCAGACATGGATGCGTTCGCCGGCGGCACCCTCCCACTTACTGTGCATATCGAGTACGCCGAGCAGGCTTGTCTCACGGTCTTCTATCATGCCCGGGTGCATCGAATTCGTCTGTGTGGCATAGGTACCAATATCCATGACGATCCCAGCAAGGCAGGCACGAATACCACTTTCCTCCACTGCCTGGGCAATGCCATTAAAACCATAACGATGGGCAAGCATCGATTCAAGGAACGTGGTGGTACCCGATTTCAGCATTTCCGCTATACACAGGCGCGCACTTACGTAGCCATCGTCCTCGGTAAAGTTGCCCTGCAAGACCCAGACACGATCGCATAGCCACTGGATGAGAGCCATATCGTCAGCACAACCACGAATCAGGGCCTGGGCGAGGTGGACATGTGTGTCGATCAGGCCGGGGATAATTAGCTTCCCCTGAACATCTACTATTTCATCGCCATCGTACTGGCGTTGTAGCACGTCAGCTTTCCCCACGGCAACGATGCGGTTGCCCTGTATGGCGACGGCTCCGTTGGTGATGATATCACGAGTGGGGTTCATGGTGATGACGGTAGCGTTGGTGAATAGCATGATGAACTAACTCCTGTCGTGGCTTGATATTAGAAAGAATAGTGATGGTCACTCAGGGTGTTATATAATCTACGAGCAATATACCACGAAATGATGCCGCTCTCAACAACTCAGATGATCTTTCTCCCATCATATGTACTCACACCCTCACATACACATGTGTTGTATCGTCATAACGGAAAATAGGATTGCCGTGATTAAAACGCAAATCACCATTTGCATTACTCGTCAACCAGAGCAACACGCGTGTACCAGCGGCCATATGGAGAGGGTACTTCCAGTGATCGAGGGAGCTCGCACCCGTTACACCGAAAAGCCAGGCCCCGCGATCATCGTCGATCGTATTGGGCATGAGCTGGTCACATGAAAGCGAGTGATCGTCATGTGTGTTATCGACCTGGAGATCGCACGCGCGCAGTGACATACCGTTAAGCGAAGCCAGGGGGTTGGCGTAGGGATAGGTATCAAAAACTTTGATGCTCTTACGAGCAAGTTGAGCCTGGGCCCAAACCCAGGAACCAACTCTTACCGGAAGGGTTGTCTGCACAGTAAGGTGTATTTGCACTCCTGGAGCAATGCGCACAGTGAGCAAGCAGCTGCCAGAGCAATCTGCCCCCAACTGCTGTTGATGAGAAACGTTGATAAGCGGCGTCGGGAGTACTTGTTGGGGTGTTGTGGCAGCAACTTTGAGCACCTGACCACCAATGGCTATGAGCGGATACTGTGGTGAGAGGGCCACTACTATGCCGGGCTGCAACGCGTGGCAATCGTGCCCTATAGTGGCATTGAGCGCCTGGATGGTGTTCGGTTTGACATCAGTGAAAATTGTACTTGCATCGCTCATGCGCATTTGAACAGCAAGTATTTCGTCACAAGAGTCTCCCGCCTGCACCGTATAGAGCAGCGACCCCATTTGAGGCAGGGTGGAAGGGAATGGAGGCAAAGGTGTGGGTGTTGCCGCCGGAGGGGGCCCGCTGAGATTATAGAAAAAGTTTGTCACTGCTGGAAGCACTCTCTGGCCAGAGTGTGTACCAAAGTAAAACGTGGGAATTGCGACCAGTATCAGCACTGGCAAGAGTATCAGCAGACGCCAGCGTATAGAGCGTATAAAGAAGAGTAGATTTTCTCTTCGCTTGCTCCACCTGCTTCGCTTGCTCCGCTTTTGAATACGGTGATCCATCTTCGCCTCGCTTCTGATTTCTACCAGAATTGCCAGGGGTATTATAATAAGATAACAGACGAATTACTAGTCAGAGCAGTCAATGATTCGCTCCTCATTCTTAAAAAACGGGGCACTTCAATCCATGCGTAGCCAAGTAGTCCTGTTTGCTCGAGAAAACGGTGAACAATTAGAATGATATTGCGTAAGTTAAGGTAAACTACTATGTAGAGGGTAGACTGACTACTACGTAAAGGGATAGATAAACAGAAAGGAACTTTTGTGGTTACTTCGCCAAAAGTACTTGTAGTTGAAGACAGTGCCAGCTCATCTCTGTTTATTGCTCAGGCCTTGCAAAAGGCGGGCTATCGAGTGATTACAGCCATAGATACGTACCGTCGCGGAAGTTTTAACAACCAAGCACCTTTACTCATAGCCGCCTCCGGTCTTCGATTATTTTTCCCAGCCTTATCGCCTGGCAAAGGTAACATCATGGGCTTTATCTGCCGCCCATGGTCAGGGCCATGATGGCGTTTTGCGCGTGCATACGGTTCTCGGCCTGATCATAGACAACCGATTGAGGGCCATCGATGACGGCGTCGGTGACTTCTATACCACGGTCTGCGGGGAGGCAGTGCATGTAAATGGCATCTTCTTTTGCCAGGGACATGCGCCGCTCGTCGCAGATCCAGCTTTCGTAACGGCGGATGACATCCACCATTTGTGATTCCTCTTTGATGGCGACCAGCGGACCCCAGCTCTTTGGATAGACGATATCGGCATTATAAAAGGCCTCGTCCATGTCGTTGACGATGTTGAAACTACCTCCACTCATCCGCGCGTTGTCTCCGGCATTCCGCAGGATCTCTGGCATCAGTTCAAACTCGGGGGGATGCGCGAGCGTGACGTCGGCGCCGAATTGCGTGAAGAGTTCGATGACCGACTGCGGCAGAGACAGCGGCTTGGTGTAGGATTTGGCATAGGCCCAGGACATGACAACTTTCTTACCCTGCAGGCTGCCTTTCTTCTCCATGCAGGTCATCAGGTCGGCCATGGCCTGGCAGGGGTGGTAGATATCACACTGCATGTTGATGACGGGAACACGCGCATGCTCGGCTACATCGCGGAGATATTTGTTGCCTTCGCCCCAATCGCAGTGGCGGATGGCAATACCGTGCCCATAGGAAGAGAGAATTTTGCCAATCTCTTTGGGTGTATCACCGTGGGAGATCTGCATTTTGTCGGGTTCCAGGAAAATAGCATGGCCGCCCAGCCTTGTCATGCCTGCCTCGAAGGAGTTACGCGTGCGCGTTGATGAGAAGAAGAAAAGCATGAAGAGGGTTTTGTCCTCCAATAAACGCGAAGGGAGGTCAAGCCCCCATTTCATTTTGAGGTCAAAGGCGAGGTGCAGCACGGTTTCCAGCTCTTCTTTCGTCCATTCCTGGGTGCTGATAAAGTCTTTACCGCGTAGATTTGTTTTCATTGGGGATTTCCTTTCTAATCGGGCTTGATCCACGTGCCGGTCTGACCGGAGAGCGCTTTGCCAATGGTTTCGGGCATGGTGATCAATGCGGCCCGGCCACCTTGTTCGAGGTAGTTGATGATGGCGCGTACTTTGGGTCCCATGCTCCCTTTGGCGAAATGCCCTTCTTCGTAGTAGCGCCTGGCTTCACTGAGCGTGATGGTAGCGAGGTCCCGCTGATTGGGTGTGTTGTAATAGAGAAAAGCCTTCTCCACGGCTGTCGATATGAGCAAGAGGTCGGCATGCAATGTAGTGGCCAGAAGACTGGAGGCCAGGTCCTTGTCAATGACGCCCTCGACGCCCGCAAGGTTTCCTGTCTCATCCTGCACAACAGGGACACCACCGCCGCCGACGGCTACGACAATAAAGCCACTCTTAATGAGGGCTTCTATAGCGTCACGTTCGATGATCTCCTGGGGCTGAGGCGATGGCACAACACGGCGCCAGCCACGGCCTGCATCCTCGACCATAGCCCAGCTCTCCTGAGCCATCTTGGCCCTGGCTTCCTCTTCTTTGAAGAACGAGCCTATGGGCTTGCTGGGATTGTGCATGGCCGGATCATCTTTATTGACCAGTACCTGGGTGACGACTGTCACGCACTGGCGCTGGATACGGCGGCGCGAAAATTCATTGTGCAAGGCTTGCTGAATCATGTAGCCAATAGCGCCCTGGGTATCCGCGCCGCAAGAGTCGAGCGGTACGGTGTGAATCACGTTGTGGGCATATTCGGAGCGCAGCAGGATAAAGCCGACTTGCGGGCCGTTGCCGTGGGTGATGACCACGTTCCAGCCCTGGTCAATCATGTCGGCGATGTGGACAGCGGTTTCTCGCACGGCAGCGAACTGGTCAGGGACGCTTTTATGTGCTTCATCTTTGATGAGAGAGTTGCCTCCGATGGCAACAACGGCCAGTTTACTCATAGAACCTCCAGGAAAAGTGGGAGCATAGCGTAGAAATCGGCGCATTGGACGACTTCGGCGGCCGGCACCTGGTCAAGCACGGTATGTGCCCAGTGTTCCTCGCCAGGGCCAAAGCCGATGGTCGGGATACCGGCCTTACCCATCCAGTAGGTGGCGTTGGTCGAAAATACCCACTTACCGGTTTTTGCCGGGCGTCCATAGCAGCTTTCAAAGGTGGCCTTGCCGGCTTGCACGTAGGGGTGATCTTCCTGCAGCGACCAGGCGGGAAAGATCTTTTCTACCGGGAAGGTGAAGCCTGTATAGCTTGGCACCGCGTACACCGGCACGACGATCTCGGCGAGGTGGGCATTGGGCAAGGCGTGCAGTTCGTCCAGCACAACCTCTCCGGTCTCTGCCGGGTGCATACGGCGGTCAATGTAGATATTGCACTCGTCGGGAACGGCGTTGAGCGAGGCGGTGCGAGTGCTGACGTTCGTCACGGTGATGGAGCCTGGTCCAAGAAATGGGTCGGGACGGCTCTTGAGCTCCCCGTGCAGTCGCTCGACTCCCTGGATAGAGGGAATGGCTTTGTAGAGAGCGTTGTCGCCGCGTTCGGGGGCGCTGGCATGGCAGCTGCGCCCCTTAAAGGTGACGCTGATCTCGGTACGCCCGCGATGGCCGCGATAGATGTCCATCTCAAGATAATGCCGTTCTCGACCTTGCCCTTGAAGGGGTCCCACTGCCACTGGCTGGCATCAGCGATGCTGACGGTATCGATATGGCTGTCATAGAGCAGTGTGCGCGGCCCGTTGCCTATGCGCCCGAGGATGTTTCCCATGCTATCGCGGCGTACCTCGTCGAAGCCGAGGTCGGACATACGGGCACCAACGGCGGAGCCGACCGGGCCTATCTGGCTGTCATAGCTGGGGATAGCTATAAGGTCGCGCAGGAACTGTATCATGGCGTCGTGGTGCTGTGCCAGTTCCTGTTGCACAGCGGTTTGGGTTTCGTGGATGTTCATTTGTTTCATTTGTTTCACTTGTTTCATTTGTTTCATTTGTATCGCAGGTGGCATTCAAACATGGTCAAAGGTTGTTCATGTTGACCTGGGCTGATACCAGCTAGGGCCGATAAATCGGCGGTGTGCGCGATAAATCGGCACCTACTGGTGTCCGGGTTAGTTTGTTAATCTTCATAAATCGGGTCCTTACATTCTTTGCCATATGGCTTGTGAGAGTTCTCGCGAGCGGGCGTGAATACGCGCTTCATCAAGGGTGAGCAGCTGGTGGTTGCGCATTAGCCAGCGGCCAGCGACCATGGTCGAATTGATATGGTGCGCGTCGATACCAAAGATCAGGTGCCAGGGAAAGTTCCCGCTGTTGAGCGGCGTGGGCGGCAGGTAATCGAGCAGCACGAGGTCGCCTGCGGCCCCGATGCTCAATGCGCCGAGTTGCGGGAAATTGGCGCTGAAAGGGCTGAAGACGGCCTGCATAATGCGGGCGTTGTGCTGGAAGGCCAGATTCAACACCAGGTCGGCTGGCATGACGCGTGGGTCTCCGGCCGCCAATTTGTGCATGAGATAGGCAGCCTTCATCTCTTGCATCATGTTCATACTGAAGCCATCGTTGCCAAGACCGACATTGACGCCCGCGCGCACCATCTCTTCAACGGGCGCACTGCCAACGGCGTTGTTCATGTTCGAGCGCGGGTTGTGGACGCTATTGGTACGCGTTTCTGCCAGGCGGCCAATTTCGCCGCTGTTGACGTGCACACAATGAGCGGCAATGCTGCGAGGCCCCAAAATATGATTGGCTTCCAGGCGCACAGCCACGCGCATGCCATAACGAGTCATACTGTCGTTTTCGTCCGTGGCATCTTCGGCCACGTGAATATGGAAGCCCACACCGGCTGCGGCGCCTCCGGAGGCACAGCGTTCGAGCGTAGCCGGGCTGAGAGTAAAGGACGCGTGGAGGCCATAGCTGGCAGCGATCATACCGGCCTCCGCCTGTTGTTTGCGTTCGGCGCGCAGCGAACGGATGAAGCGCTCGTTTTCGCGGATGCCACCATCAATGACGGCGGGACCATCACGGTCGGAGACTTCGTAGGCGAGGCAGGCGCGAATACCGGCCTGCTCTACCGCAGCAGCGATGACATCGAGGCTGCCTTCGATGGCATTTGGGCTGGCGTGGTGATCGACAACACAGGTTGTACCATTACGGATAGCATCGGCCAGGAACATTTCCGCGCTGGCGCGCGTGTCTTCCAGCGTCAGGAGCTTGTCGAGGCGCCACCAGAGACGTTCAAGTATTTCCGGGAAGTTGCGGGGGGGCTCTCCTGGAATAGCCATACCGCGCGCGAAGGCGCCGTAAAAATGGGTGTGAGTGCAGAGGAATCCGGGCATGATGAGTCCGGCGTTGGCGTCGACATAGCGAGCGCCGGGATGCTGCTGTCGCAGGGAGGTGTCGGAGCCGATGGCAGCGATGCGGTCATCATGTACCAGCACGGCGCCCTGTTCGATGAGGCGGTTGTCGCTGTCAAGCGTGACGATGGTTCCATTACCGATGAGGATGTCTGTCATTGAGATACCATCCTTCCTGTAGATTAAAGCGTCGCGATAGAATTTCGCCTAATTCTCTCCGAAAATGCGACATAAAATTTTCAAGCTTTGTTTATTCCTCATGGATTTTATTTGTCACCATATTCATTCCTTCTGGGCCTTTGGCAATCGGTATGACGCGGCCGGAGGATTGGGCGACGGCGTCGATGCTTTTGAGGCAGCTGCCGGTTATGAGCAGGACGATACGTTCGTTTTTCGCTAGCCTGCCATCTGCGAGTAAACGGAGCAGGCCGGCGTAGCTGGCTGCTCCCGAGGGTTCGGCGAAGACGCCGGTACGCATTGCGAGTTCTTTCTCAGCCGATAAAATCTCGGCGTCTGAGACGGTTATGGCGAAACCGCCGCTCTGGCGAATATGGCGTACCGCCATGGCACCATTGCGGGGCATGCCAACTGAAATACCATCGGCAACCGTGTTGGCCGGATAGGGGCGCACGATGCCGTCACCTTCCAGGGCTCGCACAATAGCGGGTGAGCCTTCGGATTGGACGGCGATCAGTCGCGGCAAGCGGTCGATCATGCCCAGGCGGTAGAGGTCTTCAAAGCCGCGATAGACGCCGCTGATGATACAGCCATCACCGGTAGGCACTAATACTGCATCGGGTACCTGCCAGCCCAATTGTTCCGCGATCTCCAGACCAACTGTCTTTTTGCCTTCTACAAGATAGGGGTTGTAACCGGTATTGCGGTTGTACCAGCCAAATGCATTGCAGGCCTCGATGCAGAGATCGAAGGCATCATCGTAACTGCCAGCGACGGAAAAGACGGTTGCGCCGCACATAAGCAACTGCACGATCTTGGCGCGCGGCGCATTTTGTGGCACAAAGATGTAGCACGGCAAGCCAAACGAGGCCGCCTGTACCGCCAGCGACGAGGCGGCGTTGCCCGTGGAGGCACAGGCAACGGTCCTCCCTTCCGCCAGCATGACCGCAATGATGCTCGCACGGTCTTTGAGCGAGGCGCTGGGGTTGCGCGTATCGTCTTTGAGCCAGAGGTTGGGCATAGCGAGATGGTCGCGCAGACTTTTCACGGGGTACAGCGGCGTATAACCTATCTCCAGAGGAGGCGTATCATGGCTATAGGAAATTGGTAGAAGGGCACGATAGCGCCAGAGGGTATGGTTGTGATCGGCTGCCAGTTGGGCGCGGCTGATATGTGGAGCGATCTGCTCGTAGTCATAATGGACGGCGAGGACGCCCAGGGGGCCGCAGGACGGGCAGGCGTACGGGACTTCTGCGGGATGGTAGGTTGTCCCGCAGAGGACGCATTGCAGGTGATGTATGTGGCCCGGTATCATGGTGCACCTTTGTATCAGGTTGTGTAGGAGATGTAGGGGCGCAATTCATTGCGCTCTGTTGTGGAGCTAATCCAATCCCTGGGCGCAATGAATTGCGCCCCTACATCCTCTGGTTAATGGATTACCTCGAGTTTGACTCTGGCTAATTTTGCTTTGTCTGCATCGGTGATGGGATGGTCGCGGTCGGGTACTTCCAGGTCGGTGGTGACACCACAGAGTTCGGTGGAGAAGTAGCGCAGGCCGTTGTCGGAGAGGACGGTGACGATCATGCCGATGTCTGGATAGCGGTGGGCGACTTTGAGGGCGGCCGCGACATTACAGCCAGAGGAGATGCCGCAGAAGATGCCCTCTTCACGCGCCAGGCGACGCGCCATTTCGAGCGACTCGTCGGAGGTGGTGGTCACAACGCCATCGAGGTATTCTACGTGGAGCACCTCTGGTATGAAGCCGTCGCCAATGCCTTCGATTTTATGCGCTCCCCAGGAGCCACCGGAGAGGATAGCGCATTCCGCGGGCTCGGCAGCGAATACTTTGATGTTGGGGTTCTGTTCTTTGAGGTATTTGGAGGCGCCTGTCACGGTACCACCTGTCCCCTGGGATAGGACCAGGGCGCCAATTTGGCCGCCGGTCTGTTCCCAGATTTCGGGTCCCGTGGTGCGATAGTGGGCCTCGATGTTATCGGTATTGACGAACTGGCCGACCTCCCAGTATTTGCCGGGGGCGGCGGCCTTCAGCTCTTTGACCTTTTCGATGACCAGGTCTACGTCGCTCTCGGCGCCAGGTGTGAGCACGAGTTCTGCGCCGTAGGCACGGATGGTCTTTTTGCGCTCGTCGCTCATGCCATCGGGCATAACGATGACGACGGGGTAGCCTTTGGCGGCGCCAACGCAGGAAGTGGCGATGCCGGTATTGCCGGTGGTGCCTTCAATGATGGCCATGCCTGGAAGGAGGTCGCCGCGACGCTCTGCCTCCGAGACGAGAAAGGGTAAGATACGGTCTTTGACGCTGCCGCTGGGGTTAAAATATTCGATCTTGGC
>VBHS01000196.1 GCA_005881295.1 Chloroflexota bacterium | reverse complement strand
ATTTTTCTTTGCTATACTCCAGCCCTGCGTTCACTATGAGGTTGGAGAATGACGAAACCGCATAGCGTATTAGAGAGTATGACTGTCACATTGTTGGAGATACGAACGAAGACGACCGTTCGGCTGGACATTGTTCCGATGTCCGGTGTAATGGGTCCGTCCAGGGGTAGATGGAAGCGTCCATCTACCTGGAGAAGCCGCTTGAAGTAACATTCATAGTAGGCAATTACTTAATCAGATGGAGGTGACCATCAATGACGATGAAGCGCGAAATCACTGTAACAGTGAATGGACAGCAACACCAATCAGAAGTTGAACCGCGCATGTTGCTGGTACATTATTTACGTGAGACGTTGGACCTCACAGGTACGCACATTGGCTGTGACACTTCACAGTGCGGTGCATGTACAGTCCTTCTCGACGGCCAATCAGTGAAAGCTTGTACAGTACTGGCTGTTCAGGCTGATGGCAGTGAGGTAACGACTATCGAAGGCCTGGCTCCAGAGGGAAGTTTGCATCCTATCCAGGAAGGCTTTTGGGAGAAGCATGGTCTGCAATGTGGCTTCTGCACTCCCGGCATGATTATGGCCTCGTATAACCTGCTTAAAAATAATCCCAACCCGACAGAGGCTGAGATCCGTAAGGGTCTCGAGGGAAATATCTGCCGCTGCACTGGCTATCAGAACATCGTACGCGCTGTCCAGTCTGCCGCTGAGCAGATGAGGACAGCTGTAACTGAGCCTGTGGGCGCCGGGGAGTAATCTCAAAGGCCCAAAACTCCAAATTTCCTCCATATTCTGTTTCTCTTGATGAGAAAGGATAGGTACACAAATGGGTATTGCAGCTATGCTTGGATCGCCGATCAAGCGGCGAGAAGACCCTCGATTGATTACCGGTCAGTCGACCTACGTCGATGATATCAAAATTCCTGGCATGCTTCATATGGCGGTAGTACGCAGCCCCTACGGTCATGCTCGCATCAACAGTATTAATGCGGATGCAGCTCGTAAACATCCCGGCGTTGTCGCTGTTTACACCGCGGAAGACCTCAAGGGCGCTGTTGGCAACGTTGCCATTGCTGTTCCCCTGGGGAAAATTGCCGAGGGGATGGGTGCTCGCGGTGCGCTGGCTGATGGCAAGGTACGTTTCTATGGTGACCCTGTAGCAGTCGTTATTGCTGAGGATCTCTACACTGCTCGAGATGCTCGCGACCTGGTAGAAGTCGATTATGAGCCTCTGCCGGCCGCCATCGATGTTGAGAAAGCGATGCAGCCCGGTGCGCCATTGCTGTACGAAGAGTTCGGCACGAATGTGGGCTTTGGGATGCACCCTCCGACCGAAGAAATTGACAAGGTCTTCGAGCAGACAAAAGCTGATGGTGGGATCATCGTCAAAACTCGCCTGGTCAACCAGCGACTTGCCCCTGCCTCAATGGAGACGCGCGGTGTGGTTGCCGAGTATCGCAAGGCGAGCAAGACCCTAACTGTCTGGAGTTCCTCACAGATACCGCACCTCTTGCGCAACATCCTGTCCGCTTTGGTAGGTCTCCCCCAGCATCAGGTCCGTGTCATTGTGCCCGAAGTGGGGGGTGGATTTGGTTCTAAGCTTAACGTCTACCCTGAAGAAATGATCGCTGCGTAATCATGATTGCCTTTGGGTTCCCGGTATCCTGTGGAGCTTATGACATTCCCGCAATACACCTCAGCGCGGATATCGTCTTGACAAACAAGGCTCCTACCGATGCCTATCGTGGAGCTGGTCGTCCGGAGGCTGCATTTGTCGTCGAGCGAGCTATAGACCTGGTGGCGCGTGAACTTGGTAAGGACCCGACTGAGATACGCAAGATCAACTTCATCAAGCCTGAACAGTTCCCCTACAAATCGGCTGCCGGGGCAGTCTATGACACAGGGGACTATGCGCCTGCTCTGGAAAAAGCTATGGATATCATAGGCTACCAGCAACTTCGCGCTGAGCAGGCCCAGAAGCGAGCAGAGGGGAAGTTGATGGGCATTGGCGTATCCTCCTATATTGAGATTTGTGGCTTTGGCCCGAAAGGGTCCGCGCCAGTCGGCCTCTACGAGAGCGCCCGGGTGCGCGTCGAACAGAGCGGCACCGTGATGGTTTATACTGGTTCATCTCCGCACGGTCAGGGGGAGGAGACTTCGTTTGCTCAGATCGTGGCCGAGGAGTTCACCATCCCGGTTGAAAGCGTCATGGTTCTGCACGGTGACACCGATTCGACGCCCGAGGGACGCGGTACCTATGGGAGCCGCACCACGGCGGTTGGTGGCTCTGCCGTTTATAACGCTGTCCAGAGACTGAAAGAGAAAATGAAGCAGATTGCTGCTCACATGTTGGAAGCCAGCGTCCCTTTGGCACGCATATCTGCGTAGCCGAGGTAGACAAAGAGACCGGCAACGCGGAGATTACGCGCTTCGTGGCGGTTGACGACTGTGGACGTCAGATCAACCCCTTGCTCGTGCAGGGCCAGGTACATGGTGGTATCGCCCAGGGTATTGGCCAGGCAATGGTTGAAGGCGTCGAGTACAGTGAAGATGGTCAGCTCCTGACGGCTACATTGATGGATTATGCAATGCCACTGGCCTCAGAACTGCCGGTTTTCGAGCTTGATCATACCATTACGTTGACTCCCGTGAATCCGCTCGGCGTCAAAGGTGTCGGTGAAGCTGGCACAATTGGTTCAACGCCAGCGGTAGCAGCTGCAGTAGCGGATGCGTTGAACGTCGCGCATGTCGATATGCCCTTTAAGGCAGAGAAGCTGTGGAAGATTATTCACCAACAGTAGTAGGGTGAAAAGGAGAATGTACAATGTCTGTTCCAGCAGCATTTGATTATCATTCCGCGAAATCTGTGGATGAAGCGATTGCCCTTTTGCAGCAGTATGGCGATGACGCCAAGGTGCTGGCGGGTGGGCACAGCCTGATCCCCTCGATGAAGCTTCGCCTGGCTCAACCTGCACATCTGGTTGATCTTGGCAAGATCAGTGGCCTTTCCTACATTCGTGAGGAGAGTGGAGCTGTCGCCGTTGGTGCAATGACGACCTACACTACCATCGAGCATTCTGATGTCCTGCGTCGCTACTTCGCTCTCCTGCCGGAGGGCGTCGCCATGATTGGTGATCAGCAGGTGCGTAATCGCGGTACCATCGGCGGTAGCATAGCGCACTCTGATCCTGCAGCAGATTTGCCAGGTATCGTGCAAGCCCTCAGGGCTGATATCCTTGTACAGGGTCCGAACGGCGTACGTACCGTTAAGGCCGACGATTTCTTTATGGGGATGTTCGAAACTGCTCTCCAACCGGATGAGATTGTTACCGAGATTCGTTTCGCCATTCCTGCTGCCCGTACCGGCAGCGCATATATGAAGCTAGCGAACAAAGCTTCACATTATGCGGTTACTGGGTGCGCTGCAGTAGTTACACTTGATGGGGATGGCACCTGCTCCTCTGCGAGTGTGGTCATAACCGGCGCGTCAGAGAAAGCGACTCGCGCCAATGCGGTAGAAGCGGCTCTCGTTGGGAAAAAACTTGACGAGGCCACTGTGGCGGCTGCAACAGCACATGCTGCCGATGGTCTCGCACTGTTAGGAGATATTCACGGCTCCAGGGAATATCGCGCTCAAATGTCGGCGGTTATGGCGCGCAGGGCGATCTTGAAGGCGGCGGAGCGAGCGTAGTTCGCAAGCTGATCGTTTGAGACACAACACCTGGGAGCAGGGCAAGTGGTTACTTCGCTTGCCCTGCTCCCAGTGTGTTGTGGTTTAGAGCCTAATGATGATCATGGGGCACAGCTGGCCATCTTTTCAATCTTTGAGAGAGTATCAATGAGCCTGACAGGCCAGCAAATATGACGACCCAGAGCACAAAAAGGCTTGCTTGATTGGCTAAAAACATGGAAGGCAATATATCTGTTAAACGAAAGTTGAACAATTGTAGGTGGAGGATGGTCCTATTATATCCTGTTGGAGAATTGAAGCTATTGAGAGCCGGTGAAAGAGATAATATGTTATAAGTAAGCCCATACAGTGTGGTAGCCGCTACGACGAGACACGCAAATAGGGAGTTGATTTGCTGCAGCGCAGAGGCCAGGTAGAATGAATAAAGCGGGAGGAGAACGAAGATTAAACGTGCTGGAGGAGACCAACCGCCTGTCCAGTTATTAATTGACGCAAATAGGAGTATGTAAGGAACGGTCAAGATGAGCATTAAGAGATTATAGCGGGTACAATGGTTTTTTATCGCTAAAAATATACCTGGAAAAAGCAAGATAAAGATGGGAAAATTGATCAGAAAGCCATACTGCTGATCTAAGAAAATGCCTAACATTGCATTGAAAGGAGCCGCGGCAAAGGGGCTGCTGTTGTGGTGGATATCGTTCATTTCGATCGCGCCAGGATTCAATGTTCCCCAAAATGAGTAGGTATATATTTCATATGCTAGGAAGGAAATTGTCACGGGTAAGAGGAGGCAGGCGTAATATTTGAAATGCTTTAGCTGGTTCTGTTCATAGATTCTAAAGAGCAAAGCGAAAAATAAGACCAGCTCAAAATAGGCAAAACGGATGTGCACCCAGGGTAGGATGCTCAAGAGAAGGGAACTTACGATCACTTCGGTAAGCGTACGTTCTTTTTGTAATATTTTCCTGAGTACATAAATGCAAATCAGCGCACCCACGGGTTCTATAAAGGTGAGGTGTGAATACAGATACACGGGCGAAGCGATGGCATAAGCCATGCTGACAACGAAAGCGTATGTAGCGCCAATGTTCATTGTTATTAGTAACTTGTAAATGTTCACAATAATCAATATTGAGAGCAAAGATATAAAAAAAACTGCTCCAAGCCTTCCAAGCACATAGAATGGCAGGAGCCATAAAATGGGCGCTCCAATGCTATGTAACGGCATAAGTTGGCCATGCGCGCCATAGGAGAGGTGGGGATCGATAGTATATGGATAAAAGGCGTGATAATCGCCGTTGCTATAGTCTAACATCACGTTGAGAGAGTGATATTTGAGCAGGGTCTGGCTGATGATCAAGTAGTGTGGTTCATCGCCAGAGGGGGGAGAGGAAAACTGGACATAGATGAAGGATGTGATCAAAAATACGATACTACTGATCAGTATCAGCAGAGGCAAATAGTTTTTCCTGGCAAACTGGTACATTTTAATTTGTGTCGTACGATCATTTTGTGCTATCACTCTGTGTCAAGTATAGTAGTTCATGTCAAGGGCCCGCGCTGATCGAGCTTGCTAATACAAGTTATCCAGCCCTTGTTAACGTATGCTACTATGGTTGTACTCTTACTCTGTTAATTGCGAGAAGGACAATTTCTATGATGCAAGATATTCGTATAGAGCGCTGGGCGCATACGCTCGTGCATTATTCTTTGTACATTAAAGCGGGCGAAACCGTTGCAATTCACGCGACTCCGCTGGCGGCTCCTCTTGTAGAGGCTGTTTACCGTGAAATTCTTCGTGTGGGCGCTCATCCCTTGCCGCTGATAGACCTGGAAAGCCTTGAAGAGATACTTTTACGTGAAGGCAACGAGCAGCAGCTCACCAAGAAATCGCCTGTGTTGACTGCGGTAGCAGCATACTGTGACGCCCGGCTTTTTATTGCTTCGCGCAGTAACACAAAGGCACTCAGTGGTGTAAAGCCTGAGCAGGTGTCGCGGCGGCGCTCGGCTTTGCGAGATATCTCCGAGGTTGCGCGAAAACGCGAGCAGGCCGGAACGTTTCGCTGGTCATCGACGCTATATCCCACCAGTGGGTATGCACAGGATGCGGAAATGTCCCTGCACGATTTTGAAGAATTTGTCTTTGATGTGTGTTTTCTCAATGACCCTGACCCTATCGCCCGCTGGAATGAGCTGTCCGCGCAGCAGCAACGCCTGGTGGATTGGCTTGTTGGGAAGAAAGAGGTGCGCATCCAGGGAGATGGGACAGACCTGACGCTCTCTATTGAAAACCGCATGTTTATCAACAGCAATGGGAAGCGCAACTTTCCCAGTGGGGAGTTCTTTACAGGGCCGGTTGAGGACAGTGCCAATGGTGTGATTCAGTTTGACATTCCGGCGTCATACGATGGCCGTACGATTGAAGGAGTGCGCCTGGTGTTCCGCGAGGGGAAAGTAGTTGAAGCAAGCGCACGCCAGGGCCAGGCATACCTTGAGCATATGCTGGAGATAGATGCGGGCGCTCGCTACCTTGGTGAGTTTGCCTTTGGCAACAATGCCCGTGTCGATCGGAGCACAAAGAATGTGTTGTTTGATGAGAAGATGGGTGGAACGGTTCATCTTGCTCTGGGCGCGAGCTATCCTGAGACAGGCGGTGTGAATCAATCTGCATTGCATTGGGATATGGTCTGTGATCTGCGTCAAAAAGGTGAAGTGTGGGTGGATGATGTGTTGTTTTTGAAAGAGGGCAAAATTGTAGTGTGAGAAGGTTGAGCATAAAGAAGAGAGACGCCCATCCGACGATGAAGGATGGGCGTCTCTCTTCTTTATGCTTCGCCTCATGAAAACTGTCCAACTTGATAACTTCACTATCTATAGCATAGAATATGAGTGTTACACTTCCTTGTGCTGGAAAGCACAAATTCATTTTTTTGGAGGCCCATTTGGAGCAGGAACAACAGTTTTCGAACTTTGATACAATAGAAGATGTGCAGAGGGCAATGTTTGCCCAGAGTTATATCGCCGATCGTAGCCTGGCAACGGCAGTGTTCCTGGCTCTCAAACGACGTAAGCCGCTTTTGTTAGAAGGTGAGCCCGGTGTCGGTAAGACGGAAATAGCTAAAGTGTTGGCCGCTGCCCTCGACACGCAACTGATACGTCTGCAATGTTATGAAGGGATCGATATCAGTACGGCCGTTTATGAATGGAACTATACACGCCAGATGTTGCATATACGGCTGATGGAGGCAGGAGGCATTAACCGTCAGGAAGAACTCACAGAGATATTCGGGCCAGATTTCCTGATGAAGCGTCCTCTACTCCAGGCTATCGATGCGTCAAATGCCAAAACGCCAGTGCTTCTAATTGATGAACTGGATCGTAGTGACGAAGAGTTTGAGGCATATCTCCTTGAATTGCTCTCAGACTTCCAAATCACGATCCCAGAGATAGGTACGGTCAAAGCCAAAGAGCCGCCGGTAGTGATCATCACTTCAAACCGTACACGCGAGATTCATGATGCTTTACGCAGGCGTTGTCTCTACTACTGGATCGATTTTCCCACATTGGAAAAAGAATACTCGATCGTGCTGGCTCGCATGCCAGGCGTACCCGAAAAACTGGCCAAGCAGGTGTGTTACTTTGTGCGCGAGTTGCGCAGTGTCGATCTGTATAAAGCGCCCGGTGTTGCTGAAACCCTGGACTGGATTAGCTCCTTGCTGGCACTCAACCAGCTGGAGCTGGTTGAAGGCCCTGTGCGCGATACATTGGGAGCGCTGCTCAAATATCAGGACGACGTGCTAAAAGTCGGTGGTAATGACCTTTTCAAAGTTGTGCAGAAGGCGCGGGGAGCCTCTTAACCATGAGCGTAGAACCTTTGGAGAATGGGCATTACTTTACTGATAACCCGCTGCGTCCGCTGGAACTGGAGCGCGGTGAGCGCTTGCTCTATCGCCTGACTGAATTTGGCCGCATCCTCTGGGAAGTAGGTATCGATGTAGGGCCACGCAAGATGCTTGATCTTGCCGAGACACTGAAATATGTCGATATCACCAATAAAGAGGACTTTTATAACACGCTCAAATGCTCTCTGCTGGCAAAGCACGAGCAAGAAGCGCTCTTTAACCAGATGTTTCTCTATTATTGGTATATGCGGGACCGTCAAAATAATAAGGGTGAGAATCCAAGGGGAGCGGCAAAACGCGACGAGCGGCAGATGCGCCTTCCACCCTCTGAGCGCAAAAGATTGGCCGAGCACTTGAATGCAAACGAGCAGCAGCGCAAAGACTTGCGATCTGAGATGCGCCAGAGTGAACGACCTCGTCGAGCGCATGAGCGTATCGACGAAGACGACGACGACGACAAAGCACAGCCACAGGGAACAGCCTACAGTGCTATTGAGATGCTCAGGAAAAAAGATTTCGAGTCTTTCACGTGGGAAGAGGTGCAGGAGGCCAAAAAGCTGATGGCGGAGATGCGCTGGCACCTGGGGCAGCGTCCAACGCACCGTAAGGCCCCTTCCCGTAAGGGTTCGTATCCCGATATGCGTCGCATCGTGCGTCGAAACCTCAAATACGGCGCTGAAATCCTCGAACTGACCTGGCGTGAAACCAAACAAAAGCCACGCCCGCTAGTTATTATCTGCGACATCAGTGGCTCGATGAGTCTGTATTCGCGCTTGTTGTTGCATTTCATTCATACCATTTCCAATGGTTTAATGAATGTCGAAGCGTTTGTTTTTGGTACGCGCCTGACGCGTATCACTCGTCAGCTGAAAAAGCGCGACGTTGATGATGCCGTACGCGATGTTTCCAGGTCTGTACAGGACTGGTCAGGGGGGACACGCATTGGGGATGCGCTGCATTACTTTAATCATTATTGGGCTAGACGCGTCCTTGGACGGGGCGCTGTGGTCCTGGTGATTAGCGATGGTTGGGACCGCGGTGAAGCAGGTGTGCTCGAGGTCGAGATGGACCGCTTGCAACACAGTTGTCACCGGCTGATCTGGCTTAATCCCCTCCTTGGCTCGCCTGATTACCGGCCATTGACCATCGGCATGAGGACGGCATTACCATATATCGACAATTTTTTGCCGGCCCATAACCTGGATAGCTTGATCAACCTTGGTAATCTTTTGGCGACAATCGATGATAGCCGCCCGGAACGCAGCGCTGCCAAACGGCGTAAAGCCGTTGCTGCGTGGACGAAAACAGGCAAGCAGTAGCCACGGCTATGCACCCTTTTCCTGGCGCCGCAGGCGACGAAGCAAGAGATAGAAATGGAGATTTGCTATGAGAGATGTACTGACTGATATTGAGCGCTGGCGTGAGCGTGGTGAACGCGTGGCTGTCGCTACTGTAGTCTCTATGGCTGGTTCTGCGACCCGCAGACCAGGCGCTAAACTGGCGGTCAGTGAAACTGGCGAGCTGGCCGGTTCCGTCAGCGGTGGCTGTGTTGAGCCGGCGGTCGTCGAGACAGCCATGGAGGTCATTGAGAATGGGAAGCCACAGATGCTAGAGTTTGGTATCACCGAAGAAGAGAATATCGAGCAGATAGGCCTGGCATGTGGGGGCACCATTCATGTCTTCGTTGAACGGTTGGACTGGTGAAATGTGTGTGTTAGCATGTTGAGACCTGAATAGCTTTGAAAAGAGAAGACGTCATGAGTAAGCTCTATGAAAAGTTGAGAGATCAGCTAAACCAGGAAAAAGGCGTGGCGATGGCAACCGTGGTTCGTGGAATTGAGCATGTTGGCGCCAAAATCCTCGTCTTTCCTGGTAAGAGAACCGATGGAACACTGGGTAATGCAGCTCTTGATGCCAGGGTCATTGAAGACGCTGACCATGCTATCTGGCATGGTGAAGCAGATACCCATACCTATACTATCGAGGGCTCCACCGGCACGGAAACTTATGATGTTTTTATCGAGGGCTTTCCTCCTCCACCAACTCTGGTTATTGTAGGCGCTGGCCATATCGCTATTCCACTGACGACCTTTGCCAAGACCCTCAATTACCGTGTCGAGGTTATCGATGCGCGCGCAGCCTTTGCCACGCGTGAGCGTTTCCCGCATGCTGACGAACTTATCGTTGAGTGGCCGGACGAGGTATTGGAGAGAATGGATCTGAATCCGTCAACATCAGTAGCTGTCCTCACACATGATCCTAAATTCGATGAACCTACGTTGAAAGTGGTGCTGTCACGGCAGGTAGGATACGTTGGCGCCATTGGCAGCCGCAAAACTGGTGAGGAGCGCAATGAGCGTCTCAAGAAGCAGGGGTTGACGGATGAACAAATTTCCCACATTCACGGCCCAATAGGCCTGAATATTGGAGCTACTTCGCCAGAAGAAATGGCGCTCGCCATTATGGCCGAAATTGTTGCCGCCCGGCATGGCAAAGATCGTACAGCAGCGAGTAGCTGGAAAAAGTAAAAAAGAGAAACTTCATCTATTCTGATTCGTCATTACAATAAAGAGATATAGCCGGATGTAAGGTATCTTACATCCAAAGGTACGTGGTTTTCTTCTCTTTCCTTCCAAAGGGGAGAGAATTATGCAACTTGAGTGTTTTTTTGGGATAAGTTGTGGGGTATTTCGTTATAATAGTATATCGAATAAATTATAAACTTTATTCACCGGAAAAGGATAATTGATGCGAAACGAACCATATAATAACCAGGACGATCCAACCGATCCGGTTCGACACTCCTCTGCTCCACAACAGGGCCGGCAGGGTGACAAATTGATTCTTGGCAGTTTTCAAGATCCATCTAAGCGATCTGAGCGCAGGCCATATCAATATCCTTACTCTTCCTATCCGCAAGCAGGGCAACAAGCTTCACCAGGGGGAGCTTATACGCCGCAGTATCCCAACACCCCTGGCGTTCAGCGTAATCCTTATCCACAACAAGGGCAAATGCCCCCAGGCACTCCTCAGCAACGACCCCGGCGACGCCGTAAAGGCTGTTTGATAACAAGCCTGGTTGTCCTGCTGCTCGTATGTATTATTGGCGTTCTGACCATTACCACGGCGCAGCGCGTCCTGGCCTTTGGTTCAGCAATCTCTACACAGTCGCCGCTGAGTACCCAGACGAGCTATATGGGGACCGGTGATCGCGTCAACCTGCTCGTGATGGGCTTTGGTGGTAGTGGTCATGACGGAGCGTACCTTACCGATTCGATGCTGGTAATGAGTCTGTTACCCCAGAGTCACCATACCACTTTGATCTCTGTTCCCCGTGATCTATGGGTGCAGATTCCTCCCGGCTCAGGCCAATATCACAAGATCAACGCGGCGTACGAGTATGGCTCCAATAATAACGCTAAACCGGCGGATGGTGGTAATGCGGCAGCGGCCAA
>VBHS01000195.1 GCA_005881295.1 Chloroflexota bacterium | reverse complement strand
CAGGGTGATAAAGCCAATATTCAAATTCCAGCTATTTATCGTCGCGCCCACCGGACCAGGTAGCAGCCCAAGCACTGCTGTCCCATTCCAGACAAAGTGCTGCAAAACCGCGTAAAACCAGCAGCCAAAAGCCTTGAGGAAGCGATGCTTTTTGGCGTGCGTCAGGTAATACCAACCCAGCGTCACCATACCGGCTCCAACGCCGTGCAGTAGACCAGCGCTCGTGCGCTCTATCGCGACAGCCAGCCAATCATGATAGCCAGAACCGATGTATCCCACCGTCTCCACCAGGGCAAAGCCAATACCGCTGGCCATACCCAGCAGAAAGGCTTCTGCCGGACCCCGTATCCGTCCAATATAGAGCGCCACCCCCAGAGGCTTTACCGTCTCCTCCACTATAGGCCCAATGATCGCCACAATAATGAAAATGAGGTCGAAGGCTGCGAACGTCCCACAATCTGGACTGTTGGGATTTTCGATGCACTGCAGGGCGTTTGTCGCGTTGGTCCCGCGTACGACCAGGAAAACCAATGCTAATTCCAGGCTCAATGCCAGCCCAATACCCAGTGTTGCTCCACTGGTCAAGGCCAGCGTAAAACGCCGCCAGGTCGTTGTCCATTCCTGGCGATGCAGGCGCCGTACTGCAAGTGCGAGCAAGGCAAGCGCGGGAAAAATGGCCGCCAGGATAATCAAGAAGCTGATCAACGCGGGGGAAGTCACTTCCTGTCCCTTTGCCTGTAACGCAAAGCCAGTGCCCAGCACAAATCCATAGAGTATCAAGAATATCCAGAACCAGGGTAATTTGAAGCTGGCTGAGCGCTTGTTGAGGATAGCACGAATGCTATGGTAGAGGCTGAAGCCACCCCCGACTACACCCGCGATAGCGAATGCGATGAACGTCAGGAGAGCGCTGAAGTACTGTGCGCCGGTAATGACATGACCGGTTAGACTGGCGGCAGAGCCAATGATGAACAACAACAGGAACAGGATACTGCCCAGTCCGCCAAAAATAGCCAGGACCGACCCTACGATAGAGATGATAATCACAGCCAGCCGGTAGCCATCCTGCTTTGGTCGCGGCGCTGGCCAGGCATAAGGACCATAGCCATTGTAACCGGGATACCCCCCGTAGGGTTGATAGGGCGGTGCATACGCCTGGTAAGCTGGATAAGCATATCCTTGCTGTTGATAAGGTAGCATCCCCTGTGGTGCCCCCTGCGGCGGGTACCCCTGCCATTGTTGCGGCACTTGTGGTGGATAAGGTGGAGAAGCGGTGGGTCGAAACAGCGGTGCCTCTGATGAGTATACAGGGGGGGCACCCGTTACATGTTCGCGGTGCGTGAACTGTGAGTTGACGAGCTGGTCCTGTTCTTGCCGGGGTTGTGGTATATCCTTTTGTTCGCTACCAGGCTTTGAAGTGGCGGAAGGAACTGATATAGCGCGTCGTGGTTGGGTATCTTCGTCATCTACTTCACCCGCCTCCCACTCTCCCCATCTCTCTGAAGACATTCGTCGGCGGCTGCCCGCGTTGGGATCTACTGGCAATGGATCCCTGTTCTCATAACTCACTGTATTGTACCTTTTCTCAGTAAAGCAGCATCGCTTCGCCCTGACGCCGGGATGAAAAACATGCTTCTCAATTCTTACGTATGAAGATCAAAGGAAGTTTTATAGAGTTTATCAACCTGCACTTCTCCAAAGGATACCGCAAATTATGACATTTGGGAAGAGACGAAGACGCGTGACAGGTTATGTCCCGTCACGCGTCTTCGTCTTCAACAAATCAATACAAGAGCTGTCTAGTGTTCCACAAGCGTTGCCTCGATCGCCCCCTTACCGAGTACCGCTTCCAGCTTATCATGCACCTCTTGCGAATAATGCATGGTGTTATTGCTCGGCGTCAAAAGCACCTGCCATTCACCGTTACAGACCCAGATATCATACAGATCGCGACCGGGTTTGTCGCGTATACAGTTGTGGACATCATAGACGCGCACAATATCGTCTGAAATGGCCTTCTCATCTGACCCGGTCAATTGTACAGTAATCCAGACATGATATTTCTTGCGGTTCATCTCTTCCTCGACCGCTTTGACCTGTTGAGCACTGTTACACAGAATGCCCGGTTCGTCGCGGCGCACCTGCACTTCGCCTCGCACAATCAATACCGTATCCTCGACCCACAACTCCGTTGTCTCTTCGTAGAGCCTTGGAAAGATCGTCACACCGATAGAGCCAAAGGCATCCTCTAACTGCACGACACACATAGTGTCGCCCTTCTTGGTGGTGATGCGCCGGGCTTCCTTAATCGTTCCTCCCAGCACCACCTTTTGCTTGTCAAGCTCTTCGGTAATCTCAGCTATCGTGTGTGTCACCTGCTCTTTGAAAAGATCGTTCAGGTAGGTCAGGGGGTGTTTTGAGATGTAGACGCCGATGAGTTCTTTTTCCCAGGCGAGCAACTGTTTGCGCGAAATCTCGTCGACATCTGACTTGAGCGCGAACTCGAAAGCGCTTTCCGTCTCTTCCATATCGCCAAAAAGGCTCATCAAGCCCTGCTCCTGTGAAACGCGCTGGTTCTTGCCCCACTTCATGGCGGTATCGACGGACGCCAACAAATGGTGACGTTTGCCAAGTGAATCCATCGCGCCTACTTTGATCAGCGTCTCGATGGCTCCTTTGCCCACGAATTTGGGGTCGACGCGCGTACAAAAGTCTGCCAGCGACTTGAATGAACCACCTTCAGTGCGTGCGCGCACGATCTCACTGATCGGTCCCTCGCCAATACCCTTGATCGCCAGGAGGCCAAAACGCACGCCCCCTTCTTCAACTGTGAAGCCCTTGTCGCTCTTGTTCACATCGGGTCCATGCACTTCAACACCCATACGCTTGCATTCCGCGATGGCGTTGGCGATCTTCTTAGCATCCGCGGCTTCGGTAGTCATCGTCGCCGCCATGAACTCTGCCGTATAGTTGCCCTTAAGATAGGCCGTGTAGAACGCGACGACGGCGTAGCTCGCGGCATGCGCTTTGTTAAAACCGTAGCCGCCAAACGGCAAAATCAAAGTAAAGAGCTGTTCAGCAATATCTCGCTTCACGCCGTTTTTCACACAGCCCTCGATAAAATCGCCCTTGTATCCTTCTACCTCATCCATCTTCTTTTTACTAAGGGCTTTACGGAACTTATTGACTTTACCCCATGAGAAACCGGCAAGGTTGACGCCGATGAATAACACCTGGTCCTGGTACACAATTACGCCGTAGGATTCCGCCAGCCATTCTTCCAGGCGTGGATCGAGGTACCTGATTCTCTTACGACCATGCTTGGCATCGATGAAATCAGGGATACTATCCATCGGGCCTGGACGGTAAAGCGCAATCATTGCCATGATATCCTCGATACACGTTGGCTTGAGTTGTTTGATGTACTCGGTCATCTTCGCGCCCTCGAGCTGGAAGATACCCGTTGTCTCACCACTTGCCAGCAGGTCGAACGCCTTTTGTCGTTTGGCGTTCTGCTCATCATCGCCAGGGACCTCGTCAAGCGGGACCTTTTCCAGCACCACCTCCTCATCACGTGTGACCTTGATGTACTTGAGCGTATTATCCAGGATGGTCAGGTTAGAGAGGCCCAGGAAGTCGAACTTGATCAGGCCCAGTTCTTCCAGGTGCGCCTGTTCGTATTGCGTAATGCGTCCCTTGCTGGGGTCCTTGGGATCACGCAATTGCAGCGGCACAAAGTGATCCAGCGGCTCATTTGCAATAATTACGCCTGCCGCGTGCACGCCTGTCGTGCGCACCGCGCCTTCCAGCTTCAATGCCTGGTCAATGATCTCCTGCGCAACTTTACTTTCTTTATACAGGTCATTCAGCTCTTTAACGTTGTCCAGCGATTTCTGGAGCGTGACGTTCGGCCCGGCAGGAATGAGCCGCGTAATGCGATCTCCTATCTCCTGCTCTCCCATCACACGTGCCACGTCCTTGACCGACGCCTTTGCCGCCATCGTATTAAACGTGACCATCTGTGCCACACAGTCCTCGCCATATTTGTGTGCCACATACTCAATCACTTCTTCACGGCGATCATCCGGGAAGTCCATGTCGATATCAGGCATATCCGCGCGCTCGGTGTTGAAGAAGCGTTCAAAGGGCAGCTGATATCTGAGGGGGTCAATATTCGTGATGCCCAGAGAGTAGGCCAGCACGCTTCCCGCGGCAGAACCTCTCGCGGAGCAGCGTATACCCCGCGAGCGCGCATAGTTCACGAAGTCCCATTCGATGAGGAAATAAGGCGCGAATCCCTTTTTAACGATCATGTTGAACTCGTAGTCAAGCTGTTTCTGGACGCTTTCGGTCATCTCGCCAAAGCGTTCTCTGGCACCTTGTAGACACAGTGCATACAAGTATTCGCCCTGACTATGATAATCCGGGGGAATGACATAGGTCGGTAATGTGGCTTTATACGCCAGCGGGTCAACACTGCACTGTTCCGCGATGCGCACGCTGTTCATGAGCGCATCAGGGAGTTCGGGAAAGAGACGCGCCATCTCCTCCGGACCCTTGAGGTAGTATTCGTGGCTATCGAATTTCATGCGTTTGGGGCTATCCAGCTGCTTGCCCGTCTGAACGCAAAGAAGCACGTCATGGGAGCCGGCATCATTGGCATCGACATAGTGCAGGTCGTTCGTTGCCACCATCGGGATGTGCATCTCTTTGTGCATCTGGTAGAGCATTTGATTGAGTTTGCCCTGTGGCGAAGGCTGACCATCATCGAATGTGCCGTGGTGCTCTTGAATTTCGAGATAGAAGTTCTCCGCTCCAAAGACGTCCTGGTACCAGCGCGCCGTCTTGTAGGCCTCTGCTGTCTGCTCCTTGAGCAGCATCTTCGGAATCTCGCCCGATAGACAGGAGGAAGTCACGATCAAGCCTTCCGCGTACTTTTCCAGGGCGCTTTTATCGATACGCGGCCGCAGGTGCCACCCTTCTGAGTTCGCAATGGTCGTTAGCTTCAACAGGTTGTAATAGCCAGTATTGTTTTTGGCCAGCAGCAGCAGGTGATGGTAGTCATCGCTGTAGCGCTTGGAATGGTCATGCATATCCTCGGTTAAATACGCTTCAATGCCGAGAATAGGATTAATCCCCCCCGCTTTACATGCCTTGTAAAACTCGATCGCACCATACATAGCGCCGTGGTCGGTAATGGCCAGGTACTGCATCCCCAGCGCCCTCGCCTGCTGGACGAGTTTCTTTGTGCGACTGAAGCCATCCAGTAGGGAATACTCGGTATGGACGTGTAAATGTGCAAAGTCAGCGCTCATGGTGATCCCCCGATGCTCAAAATGTTCTAAATAAAGAATAAGAACGCGTATTCTATTTGTCAAGTAAATAATTGTGCTGAATAAACAAATGCCCGCCTTTTCTAAGACGATTCAATAGTAAGCAACGGTACTCAAGGCTCTTTTAGGGTGACTTTTAGGATTGCTTTGCAAATAGAGGCCTTGGATCGAGTTGCTGCAACACCGAAAGACTGCAACATACAGAAGCGGCATTGTATACTATAGATATATGCCTATACGGTCGTTCGAATGAGTAGTTTTTAGGAGTGGAACCTATGGGAACAAATACTAAGGTACGCTTATCGAGTGGGAAATTCAGCGGCATTAATGCCGTTGCCGATGAGACCGGGATTATTGCAGCCGCGGCAATGGATCAGCGCGGCTCACTCAAGAAGGCCATTGCAAAAGCCAGGGGGGGTGATGCCTCCAGCAAAGATCTGAGCGAATTTAAGATCCAGGTTACGGAGGTGCTTACAAGGTATGCCAGCGCTATTTTGCTCGACCCTGAGTATGGGCTGGAAGCTGTGAAGCATCGTGCTCCCAATGCTGGCGTATTTCTCGCCTATGAAAAAACCGGCTACGACACAAACGTTGAGGGACGCCTGCCAGATCTGCTCGATGAGTGGTCCGTGAGGCGTCTTGTTGCCGCCGGGGCCGACGTCATCAAGGTGCTGATGTACTACAATAGCCAGGACACGGCGCACATCAACACGACCAAATATGCCTTTATCGAGCGTATTGGTGCCGAGTGCCGTGCTTACGATGTGCCTTTCTTCCTGGAGGTGCTGGCCTATGACGACAAGGTCGGTGAGGAGAAGAGCTTCGAGTTTGCTCGTGTCAAGCCAACCAGGGTCAAAGAGTATATGCAGGAGTTCTCTAAACCAGGCTATGGTGTCGATGTATTAAAGGTAGAGATTCCTGTAAACATGGCCTACGTGGCAGGAACAAAAGCCAACAAGGAGGGTAAAATTGCATATAGTCGTGAAGAGGCTAAGCAGTTCTTCCGCGATGCGGCTGCCGCCTCACAGGTGCCCTTCATCTACCTCAGCGCTGGTGTGAGCGATGAGGTCTTCCTTGAGTCGCTGGAACTGGCCGCCGAGGCCGATACACCATTTGCCGGCGTATTGTGTGGCCGTGCTACCTGGCAGGACGGTATTCCGGTCTATGCGAAGGGGGGCTCAACCGCTTTGCGTAGTTGGCTTGAGGATAAGGGTGTACAAAATATTCAGGCGCTGAATAAAGTACTGAAGAAGGGTGCCAAACCCTGGTGGGACTTCTATGGCGGTAAGGATGCTATCGAAGTCATACAGCGGGCTTGAGAGGGGTCCGGCCGTCACAAGCGCGGCTCAACAAGGCGGGCCGGCAAGATCGAAGTCATACAGTGGGCTTGAGAGGGGTCAGGCCTGTCATTCTGAGCGCAGCGAAGGATCTAGCTCGACGGATGGAGAGATCCTTCGCTGCGCTCAGAATGACAGGCCTGAGAGAAGCGAAGGGATGAAAGGCATGATCTCCAAATGTCTAGTCATCAACTCCGCAATTTGCTACTATCTCCTGAAACGTGCTACAATGAGGCCGTTCCATTCAATGGAATAGCTGATTGGTAGGTACAATGTTGGGATAGATAACGTGACCATATATCAGATAGAGGTGCGAGCAAAATCGGAGCAGCACGATGCGCAGGCGCACCGGCTGGCACGCGAAATAATACATGTTTCGCATCAGCAACTACCCTCGCTGCACGCCATCACCGCTAACCAGAAGTCCCCCCTTCCTCTCCGCACCGCGCAACTCTATCACCTCACCGGGAATCTTACTCCTACACAAATCGACCAGCTCATGACCAACCTGCTCGCTGATCCCGTTATACAGGAGGCGCGATTATCCGCTGGTGAAGCGCTTCAAGAGCATATCGTCGATGTCTTCTTTCATGCCGGCGTAACAGATACATTGGCCGAAAGCGTCGTAGCTGGTGCGCAAATGCTTGGTATTACAGGACTCGAACACGTCGAGACGGGGCGCCGCTACCTGCTCGACACTCGTCTTAGCGCAGCCGAAGTCAGAACGATTGCCGAAGCTCTCCTGTACAACCCCGTTATACAGCAATATGAACTGCGCCTTGCGCGCGAAAATGGAGGGGTAGCACACTACGCCCAATGTATTGCGCCGGATGATGCTGATGACACAGTAACAACTATAGCTGGCCAGGGAATGGATGACAACAAATCAAGGCTGGCTAATGGCGCACTCGACGCCTCCTCTACGGTACCCATTTGTGACATGACTGATCAGCAATTGCTCGATCTGAGCAAGAAGGGCCTGCTCGCTTTAAATCTTGCTGAGATGCGAACCGTCCAACAGCACTTTCGAGGGCAGAAACGCGAGCCCACTGATGTTGAGCTGGAAACACTGGCGCAGACCTGGTCGGAGCACTGTTCTCACAAAACCTTCAAGGCCACTGTTGTGTACCGCGAATTGGATAGCCGCGGCAATGTCCTTGCAGTAGAAACCATCAACGGCTTGCTCAAACAGTATCTCATGCGGGCCACGCAGCAGGTGCAGCAATCCTGGCTGGTATCGGCTTTCAGCGATAACGCCGGCATCATCCGTTTTACCGGGACGCAGGATATCGCTTTTAAGGTTGAAACACATAATCATCCCTCTGCTATAGAGCCGTTCGGTGGAGCAAATACGGGTGTGGGCGGCGTCATCCGCGATGTGCTGGGCGTCTCCGCGCGGCCGATCGCCTGTACCGACATTCTCTGCTTTGGTCCACCTGGTACGCCTGTGGACGAGCTGCCAGCCGGCATCCTTGCGCCCCGCCGCGTAGCCAGCGGCGTAGTCAATGGCGTGCGCGACTACGGCAATAAGATGGGTATACCGACAGTCAATGGCGCGGTCCTCTATCACCAGGGATACCTCTGCAACCCGCTGGTGTTCTGTGGCTGCCTGGGTATCCTGCCCCACGGCAGTCATCCTCGGCAGGTAGAGCCTGGCGA
>VBHS01000194.1 GCA_005881295.1 Chloroflexota bacterium | reverse complement strand
CTGGGCGCTGAAACCAACAACTGGTATCCCGACCTGGTCCACGATAACCACCCGGTCGAGCAGCCCAGCAGCCCAACGGAAGATGGATCGGAAAAGGGCTACCACCTGTCGCGAGATCTGACGGACAAGGCACTGGAGTTCATCAAGGACGCCAAGGCCGTCGCGCCTGATCGCCCTTTTTTCATGTACTTCTGCCCCGGCGCTGCTCACGCACCGCATCACGCGCCCAAGGAGTGGGCCGACAAGTACAAAGGCAAATTTGATATGGGCTACGAGCGTTACCGCGAACTCGTGCTCGATCGCCAGAAGCACATGGGCCTTGTGCCAAAGAACACCGAGCTCTCGCCGATCAATCCGATTGGCGCGCCAGCCGAGACGAAGAGCCCCACGGGTATGCCCTTCCCGGCGTTGGATTACGTCAAGCCCTGGGACGAGCTGCCCGAGAACGAAAAGCAGTTATATCGGCGTATGGCCGAGGTATACGCGGGCTTCCTCAGCCACACCGACCACCAGATTGGCATGATCATTGACTACCTGGAAGAGTCAGGCCAACTCGACAATACGCTGGTCATCGTGGTCTCCGATAACGGCGCCAGCGGCGAGGGTGGTCCCACCGGCTCGGTCAATGAGTGCAAGTTTATGAATGGCATTCCCGATAGCCTGGAGGAGAACCTCAAGTACCTGGATGTGCTGGGCAGTCCGCTGACGTACAACCATTACCCCACCGGCTGGGCGATGGCGTTCAATACGCCGTTCAAGATGTGGAAGCGCTATAGCTATAACGGCGGCATTTGTGACCCGTTGATCATGTCCTGGCCGAAGGGGATCAAGGGTAAGGGCGAGGTACGCCACCAGTACCATCATGCCATCGACATCGTGCCAACGATCCTCGATGTCGTGGGTATCGAAGCTCCGGAGGCGGTCAAGGGCTATACGCAACATCCCATCGAAGGCGTCAGCATGCGCTCTAGCTTTGACAATGCACAGGCACCCACGAGCAGGCAGACCCAGTTCTACTCGATGTTAGGATCGCGCGGCATCTGGCACCAGGGCTGGAAGGCGGTCACGACGCACCCGACACTCTCAGGCTGGAGCAACTACGAAAAGGACACCTGGGAGCTCTACCATACGGCCGAAGATCGTTCTGAGAGCCAGAATCTCGCTGAGCAGTACCCGGACAAGCTCCAGGAGCTGATCAATTTGTGGTTTTTCGAGGCAGGCAAATATCAGGGATTTCCACTGGATGACCGCGTGGCGGTCGAAATTTTATTAACTCCACGTCCGAAAATGACCAAACCGCGCGAGCGGTATGTCTACTATCCGAACACTGCCGAGGTGCCCGAGGCGGCGGCGGTCAGTATCATTAACCACTCTTACGCAATCAGAGCCGAGGTCGAGATTGCGGCAAGTGGTGCCGAGGGAGTGGTGTTCGCCCATGGGAGCCGCTTTGGGGGGCATGCCCTCTATGTGAAGAATGGCACCTTACATTACGTCTACAACTTTGTTGGCTCATTCGAGCAGAAGATCAGTTCCAGCAAGCCGGTACCAACAGGGGCCTCGACCCTCTCGGCCATCTTCACCAAAGAGGGAGAAAACCCACCGCACGTTGCCAACGGCACCCTGGCCATCTACATCAACGACGAGAAGGTTGGTGAGGGCAAGATCAGGACCCAGCCGAGCAGGTTCTCGATTGCTGGCGAGGGGCTGAACGTTGGGCGAGATGGTGGCGAGCCGGTCACGGGGGACTATCCAGGCGAGTATCCATGGCCATTCACGGGCACGGTCAAGCGGGTGGTCGTGGATGTCAGCGGGGAGGGGAGCATCCATCTCGAACGGGAAGCGCACGGGATGCTCATGCGTGACTAACAATGCAGCGAGCTGACTTCTCGTGATCGTGCACACCATGAGTCATCCCGAATTTTGTAAAGGATGAGTTTAAGGGAGAGAAAAAGCAGGGGTAATCCACCATAATGCGGTGGATTACCCCTGCTTTTCATCAGGATGGGAGAACATAAGCCGCTAGCAATCAGAGAAGGAGCGAGGCGAGGAGCAGAAAAAGAGCGGAGAGGGGAAGATAGGCCTGCTCATGGCGGCTGGCAGCACACAGCTTCTCGGAGCTGTTCACAGAAGTCGTGCAGCCCTCAGATGGTCCTGTGTTTCTGACTCTGTTCTGCATGGGCAGAGTGGACGCGGTCTCGACCAGCTCGAGACAAGCGTTAGGTGATGGTCACCGAAGCTGGTGTTCGACGTGGTCTGCCCAGGGCCGCGAAGCAGGGCGGGTAGCGTTGCCACAAGCGACTGAGCGCACTGCGCAAGCGATAGAGCGGGGCGCGCACGTGGCGCAAGTGCCAGCCGGTGCGATGACAGAAGTGGCGTAAGAGCCAGCGCCGCAGCGGCTCATATGGCGGCGAAAGCCTGTGCAAGAGAAAGGCATAGGCCAACGTCGCCAGAGCCAAGAGCTTCTCGCGCTCAGGCCTTCGCCACAGCCGTGGACTCTGAAAGGCCAACTCGCTTTTGTTAAAGCGCCAGGTCAGTTCGATTTGCCACCTGCGCATAGAGGCCAACACCACGCGCCAGGCGTCTTCGTCGGTGCTGATGGGCTCCGCGGTCAACAGATACCAGGGGGTTCGCCCGAGGCTCGCGACACACGACGAGCCACAGCGGCGACTCGGGATGGCGCACCGGCAGCGCTAGTACACTGGCTCGGACCCACTGCGCTCGCCGACTCTCCCAAATGGTGCGCTCCGACCAGCCACGTTTCCCCATGGCGATGCGCCAGGTCTTGCGGCGGTTGCCTTGCGCATCCAGCAGCTGGGAGTCCTTGCGCCAGCGCAGCACGAAGCGCAAGTTAAAGGCCAACAGCAAGCCCAGCCAGAAGGCACCGGCGAAGCCCTGGTCGAAGACATGCACGACCATGCGCCCCCATTGCAGCAGGGTGAGCAACAGCTTGCCCTCCTCATCGCGTCGGAAGGAGGCATGCACGCCGCGACTGCTCCACCAGCGCATCGCCGCCAAGTGGGGAGGACCCAGGGAAGCCACGCGCCCCACCAGCACCACCGCCAACCAATGCAAGCCCGGCACGACGATGGGTCGAGTAGGCGGGTTGTAGTAGCCCGGCTTGATGTGGCTCAGGCGCTTGGCTTTGCTGGAGCGCACGGCACACAGTCCTCCGAAGCCTCGCTTTCCGGTTTCTCCCATTCGCTGCCATCCCAGATGGCCAGCCCCTCTTCGCCTTGCTCCTGCCAGGTGTGCACCTGCTGACTGGCTTGTTGCCACAACTCGTCCTCAACCACCTGCGCATCCCACTTAGGCGAATGCAACAGGGTGCTCAGGCGCTTGCTCCCAGGCTTTCGCCTGCTCTGGGCTCAGGAGATAGCCGCCTCATTCGCTTAAGAGCAAGCCGCCCACGCGATCGCGATAGGCGAGGATCACCTGGATCGTTTGCAAGAAGGTGCGCACCAGCCGTTTGTCCAACAGCCGATCGAGGGTGACTAACAAAGGAAACAAAAAGAGCGCCAAGTCGCCTGCCAGGCCTTGTGCCATCTGCTGTGCCTCATAGGGGGGCACTTGCGGCACTTCTGGCGGTATGAGATACTGAGTTGGCATAAAGAACACCTCCTGAGATTGCATTGAGTTTTTCCTACTTCAACTGTATCTCAGGAGGCTTCTTTTGGCTAGCTCATCCGTAAAATTCGGGATGACTCATGATAATATTCCGAAGAGCGCAGCGATGAGGATTCAGAAAAACATCAGGTAACCTGACCTATCCCAATACCTCCGGATTAACAATATTCGGCGGACGCTGCCCATGGAAGTGAGCCACAATATTATCGCTTGCCATAGTCGCCATTAACGTACGCGTTCCGAGTGATGCACTTGCAATGTGCGGCAAGAGAACCACATTTTCCATCGTTAACAACTCTGGCTCAACTGCCGGCTCATTCTCGAAAACATCCAGGCCCGCCCCCGCAATTGTTTTCGTCTGCAACGCATTCACCAATGCCTTCTCATCGACGATTGGACCACGCGCCGTGTTAATCAAAATCGCCGTCGGTTTCATCAGATGGAATTCACGTTCGCCGATCAAATGATGCGTCGAAGGCATATAAGGCGTATGTATACTCACAAAATCGGACTGTTGGAGAACTTCTTCCATTGACATATATGTCATATGGTTTTTTTCTTCATCTTCCGCAGGCATACGGTTGACATCGTAATAGATGACCTTCATATCAAAGCCACTGGCACGCTTGCTCACTATTTTGCCAATACGGCCCGCCCCAATGAGACCTAGCGTTGAACCGTGCACTTCAGCGCCACAAAAGAGCAGTGGACCCCACCCTTTGTACTTGCCTGCTCGCAGAAACCGTTCCGCTTCGGGAATACGCCTGGCCGTCGCCATCAAGAGGGCAAAGGCAAGATCTGCAGTTGTGTCTGAGAGCACTCCAGGAGTGTTACTGACCGCAATACCAAGGCGCGTCGCTGCGTCCACGTCAATATTGTTGAAGCCAACGGCCATGTTCGCTACCATCTTCAAGCGCGGCGTACTGGCTGCGCCAGCTTCTAAAAACCTGGCATCAATGTTATCTGTGAGAAGACTGTAAATATAGTCATGGCCAGGACCTCTACGCAGCAATTCTTCGTAGGGCCAGATAACGCCCTCCTCCATGTTGGCTTCTACATCGCCAATCGCCTCAAGCAAAGGATAAGCTGGATCAGGGACTTTCTGCGTCACCAAAATCTTCGGTCGTTCTGCCATCATAGCCTCCTAACAATAAAGTTATATAATATTGTATCATGCCATGATATGAATCGCTGAATACCGAAAAACCTCTCATAAAGCAAACCCCTGACACGTTTCCCTGGTAAAAAACGTGTCAATTCTATACTCTTTTTGCTATTGCCGAGGGTTGACATTTGCTCTCTCCTTCTTTATATTGCATTCGTGGAATACAATATATATTAACCAGTAGAGAGCGTTATCGCATGACACGATCAGGAACCCTCCTGGCGAAAGAACCGGGATTAAAAACCATCTTTCAAGGTGAAGAGCACCCATACGTTCGTTGTATCATCGCCGATACAACAGACCCTGAACGCCATTTTGAGTGTCGTGTACTCGATGAAACTGACATATCTATTTCTATTGGAGAACCTATCAACCTTGAAGTAATCAAAGTTGTAACGGAACGTCGTAGTGGTATAGTGCGATTTGATTGCCATTTGATCAAAACACCGACACAAGAATAGATGGGAGCTAAACATCATGAAATGTCCTCAATGCAATGCTGAATTGCCAGAATCAGCCACATACTGCCATTCGTGTGGGTCAGCTGTTCGCCCGGCAACATTCTCTTATTTGCCGCCCGGCACACCCGCCTGGCCTACTACTATTCCACAAAAACCCTCAACCATAGCGGGCACTTCTGCCCAAACTGCACAGCAAAAGGAAAAAGAAAGCATTTCTTCGACGAAACCGCTTTCTGACAGGCCTAAACGCTCCGCTCGTACCGTCCTCATGATTACCGCGCTATTTATTCTTGTTCCATTAGTGGGCATCGGAGCAACGCTTGGCATGTTGTGGTTTAATGGCGAGTTACCCATTAAAACTGTCAACGCATCTTTGAGCGGACCAACCCCCTCGGCAAAGCAAACCCCTACATCGAATGCCTCGACACCCACAGCTCAAGCGCAGACAAATCGGTTGCCTACTCCCTCTTCGTTTCAAACAACAACTGTCGCTGCAGTGGGCGTCACGCTGAAATACCCAAAGGAATGGGTAAAAGATGTCCCCCAATCTACAAGCGACAATAGCATCATACTTTCCTTTCACCCACAGCAAGCCAGCGGCATTGTTCTCTATGTAGAACGTTTTTCATCCAGCACTTCAGCCAAGCTCACCAGCACCAATGATGTCAACCAGGGCATCCTTTCGGCATTTCAGAGTACACAAGGGGTAAACAACCTTCGCCCCGTCAGCCCGCCTAACCCTCAGCTGACTATTGGAGGAGTCCAATGGGATGAACAGGACGCCACCTTTACCACGAACAGCGGTCTGCAGTATCACCTCACCACCATCGCGGTGCAATACAAACAGATCTATTACGACATTCTCTACTACGCCCCTGCGGTCGTTTATAACGAAGCGATGCAAAAATACTTCCAACCCATGCTGAAATCGCTCCAATTCAAATCGTAGAACACAGAACAAAATGCCGCCGGACGCTCGTCCGGTGGCATTTTGTTCTGTGTTCTGTGTACAGGCTAATACTCTGGCATTGCTGGAGCAGCAGGCCTCTCCTTCTCGGGCAGATCCGTAATCAGCGCCTCGGTCGTCAGGATCATCGCGGCTATACTGGTGGCATTCTGCAAAGCAGAGCGAGTCACCTTCGCGGGATCGATGATACCCGATTGGACCATATCCTCGTACTGGTCATCGAGCACGTTGTACCCATAATGATCGTTGTTGTGCTCTTTCTGCGCGCGGCGAACACCTTCGACAACCACCGAACCATCGCGGCCGCCATTGATGACCAGCTGGCGCAATGGCTCTTCAAGCGCGCGGCGCAAGATGCTCACGCCAGTGGCTGCATCACCCGTCAGATTCAACTTATCCAGGGCTGCCACCGCGTTCAGCAGCGCAACTCCACCACCTGGGACCATGCCTTCTTCGACGCCGGCGCGAGTGGCAGAGAGCGCATCCTCGACACGCGTCTGGCGGTACTTCTGCTCAACCTCTGAGCCCGCGCCAACGCGAATCAGCGCAACACCACCGGACAGCTTGGCAAGCCGTTCCTGCAGTTTTTCACGATCATAATCGCTGGTGGTCTCCTCGATCTGCGCCTTAATCTGGCGGATGCGAGCTTGAATTTCGGCGGGATCACCATGACCCTCAACAATCGTCGTATCATCTTTGTGTGAAATCACCAGGCGAGCAGAACCGAGATCTTCCAGCGAGGCGCTATCCAGGCGGCGTCCCATCTCCTCGCTGATGACCGTCCCACCGGTCAGCACCGCTATGTCACGCAGCATCTCTTTGCGGCGATCACCAAAACCAGGGGCCTTCACAGCCAGGACATTGAGAATACCGCGCAGTTTGTTGACAACCAGGGTAGCCAGCGCCTCACCATCGACATCCTCTGCGATAATGACAATTTCGCGCCGCCCCTGCTGTACCATCTTTTCGACAACCGGCAAGATGTCCTGGACCGCGCTGATCTTCTTATCGGTGATCAGAATGTAGGCATTCTCGATGGAAGCTTCCATCTTTTCCGCGTTCGTCACAAAGTAAGCAGAAACGTACCCTTTGTCGATCTGCATACCTTCGACATACTCGATCTCGAAGTTGATACCCCGGGAGGCTTCAACCGTAATGACTCCCTCTTTCCCAACGCGATCCATCACTTCGGCGATGAGGTTACCAATCTGCTCGTCAGCAGCCGAGATAGCAGCGATCTGCGCAATCTCTTTCTTGTCTTCAACGGGGATTGCTATTGAACGGATATAATCGACAATAGCCTCGGCACTCTTGTCGATACCATACTTGAGCTGCATGGGATTGGCGCCGGCGGCCAGGTTCTTAAGACCTTCATTGACAATCGCCTGTGCCAGCACAGTGGCAGTCGTCGTGCCATCACCAGCAACATCATTAGTTCTTGTGGCAGCTTCTTTAAGCAGCTGAGCTCCCATATTCTCAAAAGGTTGCTCAAGCTGGATCTCTTTCGCAACAGTCACACCATCATGGGTTACGCTGGGAGCGCCAAACTTTTTATCAAGTGCCACGTTGCGCCCCTTAGGGCCAAGCGTCGTCTTGACGGCTCCAGCTAAAATATCAATGCCCCTTTTCAAGGAACGACGGGCTTCTTCATCGAATTCCAGTTGTTTTGCCATTGTAATTCTTCCTTCTCTTCAAACTTAGCCAATAATGGCAAGAATGTCACTCTCTTTTAGAACCAGGTACTCTTCGCCATCCAGTTTGAATTCCGTACCGCCATATTTGGCAAAGAGGACGCGATCACCCTCGCGTACATCAATGGCTGCGCGATCGCCATTATCCAGAAGACGACCACTACCGACAGCGATCACCGTGCCCTCCTGGGGCTTCTCCTTCGCTGTGTCAGGTATAACGATACCGCTCTTCGTGACTTCTTCTTTAGCCGCTGGTTTTACAACCACGCGGTCACCAACAGGTCGAATTTTTCCCACGATGTGTACTTCCTTTCATACAGAAACATGTGAATAGACGGCTATCCTTCAAAATCACTCGTGATAATGGATAGTTCCCGCGATATTGGTCGAGCGATACAGCGAATAATCACAGCTACAGGGACCTCCAGCAGCACAACCCGTGCAGCAAAACGTTTTTCCCTGTACGACTGTTGGCTTCCAGAGGATATCTATATCGCAGTTCGCACAACGTGGCGGCTGATTTTGAACACGTTGCAGCAATTCACCATTCTTCGCTTGAATTCGTTTGTTCTCTGCTTCCATATCCTCTTGCCTTGATCACATTGCTGCCATCGCTCATTCAACTTCTGCCTACTAGTTTGCCACAGGACGTGTTAGAACGACGTAGGAGCAGTGTTAGAGAAGTATTAGAATCTGAACAGCTCTTTTTGGGCCTTTTTCGATCTTCCTTGAGCCACTGATTAAGCTT
>VBHS01000193.1 GCA_005881295.1 Chloroflexota bacterium | reverse complement strand
CTATTTTGTTATTTTGTGTTTTTATTGGTTTTTTGTGGTGGGGGCTGGCGTGGCTTTTCTCTCCAAGTGACGCTGAAACGAAGATCTTTGCGGTGCTCCTGCTGGGTTGTGCCGGTTACGCAGGGGTTTCTATTTTGATGTTGCCACGAAAAAAACTGCCATAATTGGATTGATTACTTCACATCTAGGAAGATCGTATGATAGATGAGTCGCCAACAACGCCGTTGGTTGTACGCCTGGCTACCCCTGAAGATATTCCTCTGATCACATTGCTTGATAGCTTGAGCCTATCGCCCACGCGCGATATCCACCGGGATATGGAGAAATATTTTGGCTCGGTGGACCCCTCTACGCACGAGAGAATACTCATTTTCCTGGGAGAAGTGGATGGTGTGGCGGCAGCGAAGGCCGAACTTATGCTTCCACCGCCGGACGAACGTAGTACTCCTCCGGTTGTTGGTTATGTCAAACGGGTCGTGGTGCACCCGGATTTTCGCAAGCAGGGGCTGGCACGGCAACTGATGCAGCATATTATTGCTTTTGCCCGCAGTGAGCAGCAGATCGATCGCATCGATTTGCACGTGTGGGAGGGCAATATCGCGGCGGTACGGCTGTATGAGTCGCTTGGCTTTGAGCTGCAACACCGGGAATTATACTTCCGCCTGCCGCTTTGATGGATATATGAAACCTCATGGTTGATGGAACAGATTATGTGACGCGAGGGTTTACCACTTCGTTCTAAGAGTCAGGCCGAGAAGACCCCCCTTTTGCTGGGTAGGTAGAAGAAGATGACCCGCTCGGTACTCTGATGTGGAGGTATACGCGCTTCATCCTGGACCAACTTGCTAGCGTAGAGCAAAGGTTGCAGCGCCAGTTTGTTTGTCATAGGAAGTAGTAAAGCGCACTGAGAAATGGCACAGCGTTCTGTACTCACGCAGACCACTCAACCAAAGGAAGATCACACTACAATTAGATACCGCTGGATGCATCGCTTTTTTACAACTGATGTGTCGCCGGACAATCACCCAATCGTCGAACTTCAACGGCGGGCAATTTGGTTCAGCATCGCGCTTATCTTACAGGCAGGGAATGAAATATCTCACGACTTGTATATGCCGTATTTGGGTCCTTTTGGTTCGCTTATTCCCTTCGCCTTGATCGCGGGAAGTTTTATCGCGATAGCGATGGCATTTCGCCCGGCGAGCTTGAAACGGCACGTTCTGGAAAGCCGTCCGCGGCGCTGGCAACGGTTTGTGCTGGTAAGCACGGTGCTGCTGACGACTGCTGGCATTCTCTTATTCGCCGTTACCATTGCTATGTGCTTCATGCCACCGGAGTTCTCGAACGATGGGACTTCGCTCGATACAAATGCAGCGGTCTTGCTGCTGCATGGGAAAAATCCATACACAGATTCCAATATGCTCGACCTGGCGCGGCATTTCTCGATTCAGCCGAACTGGACGACGCCGCTGCAGCGGGGGCAGTTCGCCAATCGTATGGATTATCCCAGCGAGGTAGATTTCCAGACCGTTCTCGACACAGACTTGAAGGCCGGTACGGCACCAGAATTTGAGTCGAAGGTGAGTTATCCCGCACTCTCATTTCTGACACTGGTGCCATTCGCGTACTTTAACGATATGAATGTGCTGCCTTTCTACCTGTTGAGTTACCTGGTTCTGATAGGTATAGCGTGGAAGGTTGCACGGCCAGAGATGCGGATATGGGTGCTGTTGCTGGGATTGGCGAATGTTTCGATGTGGGCTTCCACAAAGGGCGCGAACCTCGATATCTTCTATACGCTGCTGATCGTGCTGGTGTGGCTCTTGCGCGATAAACGCTGGAGTTCAGCTATTTTTCTAGGCCTGGCGCTGGCGAGCAAGCAGATCGCGTGGTTTTTTATACCTTTCTATATAATTATGGTGCTGCGCCACTACGGCTTGAAAGAGTGCGTTTACCGGGTCGTTATCGCGGGAAGCATCGGCGTGGCCATTAACCTGCCCTTTATCCTGTGGAATCCGCAAGCATGGGTGGCAGGCATCATGGCACCGGTTGCTGATCCGATGTTCCCTGTAGGAGTGGGGCTTGTCGGTCTCAGCGCTACCCACCTGTTGCCTTTCTTCCCCAAGTGGGTCTATACCGCCCTGGAAGGTGGGGCAATGGCGGCATGTCTTGTATGGTACTGGCGTATCTGTAAAAAGGTTCCCGAGGCGGCAATGCTGCTGGCTGTCCTGCCTCTCTTCTTTGCGTGGCGCAGCCTTGGCTCGTACTTTTACTGCGTGGCCTACCCGATGTTCATTTTGATGGCAGCAAAGATACCTCTCGGCTTGAAGCCGAGGACAGTTGAAAGCCGGAGCCATACCATCGATTTGGCTTATGGCAGGAGTGAGAGGCCGCTGGCAGTCCCGTCCGCGCTGAGTTTTCGTACTACTTCATACAGCGCACCCATTTTCCATTACAGGACGACGCTTCGCATGTAAAGATGGTTGAGGCTGAAAGAATTGTCCAAAGGGGGACAGCGGTTGCGGCCGCTGTCCCCTGTACTTTTCGTTCGGCAAGGTTAACTATCTCGACTCTTCTGCCTCTTCGTGATACAATCCACAACGAAACAAAAACACGATTTTCACCTTATACAAGGATTAAGAATAGATTATGGCACGAAAGAAAGAAAGCATTTCCTCCCTCTCCAAGGAGGAGAACGCGCAGTTACAGGTTTCACTTGAGCAATTTCACAGGATTGCTGATAAACTGCACGCCAGTACGAACAAAGAAGAGGCGGAGGCAGCTTTAAGCGAGATCAATAAGCTGGGGGAAGCAACGCAGGTAGCACTGCTCAAGGCACTCTCTAAAGAGCACGAGAGCGATGCCGCCGACATTGCTCTCGCTCTTAACGAGCTCAGTCCCAATAAAAGCGTGCGGAAGGAGGCCCGCCGCACGCTGATCAGGATGGAGGAGGCCAGGCTGTATCCGCAATGGAGGCCGCCGGTAGTGCGTACGCCGGTGGCCAGTATCCCTGTCTCACACCCGCCGCGCTTCTGGAGAGGCTATATCACGCGGTCACGCGAGGAAGGCGAGGTGCAGATTATCCTGTGCTGGGAGCAGGGCTTCGATTATGGCGATGTGCGCATGTTCATTTTCCTGGTCGACTTCTGGGAGCAGGGACTCAAAGAGTTTATTAACGAGCTCACCAACAAGCGCAGCGTGGAAACCCAGGTTCAGCGGTTGAGGGCACAGGTATCGGATATCACGGTGATGGATATTACGCTGGCGGAAGGGCGCCGTTTACTGGAAGAGGCCCTGGCTGTGAACGCGTGGCGGAGAACTACACCACATAAAGAATACCGGCATTACCTTCCTCTCTTCAATCAACTGGTGATGGATGCTGAAGATGCGGGTGAGGATCGCGGCCTCACTTTCATTGATCCCAATTTAGAGGTGGATGAAATCGCCGCCACTTTTGTAAGCGCATGGTCGCTGGGCGATTTCGGGCTGACTTACGACCTGCTTGCGAATGATAGCCCGCTGCGCGAGGGGCTCGAACGGGATGAATGGATCGAGCGGCATCATAGCTGGGCAAATGAAGCGCGGCCTTCTCGTTTTGAACTCGGTTTTGTGCGTGAACGCGAAGCCAGCGTACCAGCGCTCTGGCTCCCTTCGTCGGTGAGTAGCAGAGGCTCAAGCTCACGTAAAGAGGTTGAAGCTGGCTGGTCGATCGAACTGAGCGAAACACAGTTGAGCGGTACGTTAGCAGAGATGCCGATGGGCACCGCGGTCAACAAAGTGACCGGGAGGCACTGGTTCTGGACGAGCTATACGCTGGTACGGGAGGAGGAGGGATGGCGTATCCGGCAGATGACGGATGAAGGGGCCAGAGCACAGGGCCTATCAACCGTTGAGTTACAGGAACGTATCAATGGGCATGATGAGCGTATCAATGAAATTCTACAGCAGAATCCAAGGGGATCTGAGAACAGTGAGGTCTCAGAAGAGCTGATCTGGCGGATCATCCACACCATCCATTACGATGATGCGCTGATTGCACACTTCCCACTTGACCGGACGTACTACGGGGATGCCTATACTCGCTCAATCGGCATCGGTGCGCTCGAGCGGGCAATGGTTTACCTGGAGAAGCTGGCGCGCAATTTCGCGGAGCAGCGCGGCTCGCTCTTGAGGCAACTGGCAATTACACAGGAATCGCTGGGAGAATATTACCGTGAGCGGGGGATGACAGCGCGAGATGGGCAATTTGCCGCGCTCGCTGAGGCGAGCATACGGGAATCGCTCGCCCTGCAAAATGATGTGGCGGGACACGCGGTACTGGCCGAACTGCTGATGAGACAAGGTGAGAGGCTTGACGAGGCAGAGAGCGAGTTACAGCTGGCAAAGGAATTGGCGGTGACCAGGGAAGAAGAGGCATTGATCGAGAGTGACCTGGGCAACCTCGCAGTCGATCGCGAGGAGCTTGAAGAGGCCCTGCGGCATTACCAGCGGGCCGCGGAGATCGAGCCAAACTTCGAGGGTATCTGGTTCAAAATAGGCTTTATACAGCGCAACCTAAAGCGCTATGAAGAGGCCAAGGCAACGTACTTACATGCCATCGAGCAAGAGCCGAAAGATATGGCAGCTTATTCCGAGTTGTGCGCTATCTACATGAACGAGCGAGAACTGGGGAAGGCGCGTGAGATTGTGGAACGGGGACTGCGAAACATTCCCGGGTCCCCGCGTTTACTGGCGTTGCTCTCATCAATCTATATGGAGAGCGGTGACCTTCGACGAGCGCAGTCCACATTGATTGAAGCGGAGCAGATCGATCCGAACAATGAGATTGTACAGAGCATGCGCGAAGAATTGAACCGGCGTCTCAAGAGATAACGGTGAAGGCAAGGGCATGCAGGGTCAGATTGAGAGGTAAGAGAGTATGGCTAAGAAGAAAAAAGAACAGAAAGTGTCAATTTCGCAGGGGGATGAGGCCCAGGCACAGGCAGTACTCGAGCGATATCACAAATTAGCAGGGGAGCTGCGATCAAGTAAGGACCAGAACCAGGCGGAAGAAGCGGTATCTACTGTTTCAGATTTACCAGAGGCAGCACAGATGGCTCTGCTCAAGGCGCTGTCGAGAGAATATCACCAGGACGCGGCTGATGTTTTGGTCGGCATCAACGCGCTGAGTCCATTGAAAAGCGTTCGCAAAGAGGCGCGTCGATCACTGCTTCGTCTCGAAGAAGCCAGGATTTACCCGCGCTGGGAGCCGCCAATTGAACGGTTATCACCTGTTGATGCGATGCAAATGCAAGCCGTGAACAGTAAGGTGACCGATTTGATGGCCGTTATAGAGGAATCGGAGAATCCGCCGCGCTTCTGGAAAGGTTTCGTCACCGATAGCCGTGATATAGGTGAGGTAGATCTCCTGCTTATGTGGGAGCAAGGAGACAATAATAAAGAGGTGATTATACTCGGGTTCCTGCTTGAGCTCTGGCACGATGGGATCAAAGACTTCTTTTCGAGGGTCGAGAGCAAGCGAAGCGCCGAGAGACTTGTCGAACGTACGAAGGGTCATGTCAAGGTTGACGATTGTTCGCTGGCCGAGGCGCGTCGTTTAATCAAGGAAGCGCTGGCGGTGAACGAACGATTTGGCACTCCTATCTATAAAGATTTCCGCGCATCGCTCCCGCTGGTGAACAAGCTGATATTAGAAAATCCCGATATTGTTGACGAGGATGAAGAGGAAGAGGAGGAGGAAGATTTTGCGTTCGAGGAGGACGAGGACGAGGAATATGACGAGGAGGAGATCGACCCCGATTTGAAACCGATTGAGGTTGTAACCAACTTTATCGAAGACTGGGCGGACCAGGAGTATATGGATGCTTATAATTATCTTGCAAGCCAGAGCAGGTTACGCCAGGGGCTTACGCAAGAAGAATGGGCAGAACGGCGAGAGGAATGGGCAGGACAGTTTCGTCCGGACTATTTGAAGCCGAATTTTGTTCATGAGCGCGAAGTCAAGAAGCCCGTGTTATGGCTAGCCAATCCTTTCAGTCGAGGGGCTGAACATGCTGAAAAAGTGGTCGATGCGGGCTGGTCGATCGAATTATTCGACACGCCAGAGCCGAACCTGTTACCTGAGCTACCACAAGCAACCGATTTCTACGAAGAAACTGGACGCCACTGGTTCTGGACAAGCTACAAACTGGTTGAAGAGCCGGGTGGATGGCGAATACTTGATATGGTTGACGAGGGGAAGAATGCGCAGGATATTCCCGCGGCTGAACTACAAAGGCTCATTAAGCAACATAATGAGCGGGTCGAAAAGATTACACAGCAGCATAGCCCCCACGATCCCGATGCGCTCAAATATCTTAATGAAATTCTCTGGCATACGATGCAGGTCGTGTATTATGAAGATGCGCTAATGAAACAAGAGCCACCCGACCACACGACCTATTTTGAAGCTGCTGCTCGAACAGAGATCTTACAAGATGAGGAGCGTAGCATCACGTACCTGGAGAGGGTAATACGACTATTCCCGGAGCAGCGAGCAGAGGCATTGCGGCAGATCGGCGCATTGCAGCTGGAACTCAGCGAGAAATTTGAGGATGAAGAAGGAGACGATGACCGAGCGGAACGCTTCCTTGAGCTCGCTGAGGCTTCACTACGCGAGTCATTGACCATAGAGGATCACGCCGTGGGCCATATAGGGCTGGCCGAAGTGCTCCAGTATAGTGGAGATGATGAACAGCTTGAAGAGGCCGAAAATGAGCTGCACAAGGCGCAGGAAATGACTACCGACAAGGAGACGTTGGCGATCATCGAAAGTAAGCTAGGTGAAATCGCGATGGATAGGGACGATTATGAAGATGCACTGGAGCATTTTAAACGTGTTGAAGAAATCGACCCGACCTTTCCTGGCGCAAAGGCAGGCGCTGGCGACGCTCTGCGCTTGATGGGGAAGACTGAAGAGGCCAAGGCCGCCTACAGAGAGGCTATTGAGACAGAGCCTGATAACTTACATGCATATGTCGACCTATCCCAGATGTATCAAAAGGAGGGCGAGGAGTCATTGGCCCAAGAGGTCTTAGAAGAAGGCATAGCGGCCAATCCTAACACAGTCGAGTTACATCTGCTGCTCGCAGCAAGCTATATAGAGAAAAATGATTTCAGGCGCGCTGAGGAACTGGTGAATCAAGCTGAGATCATCAATCCCTTAGACGAAAATGTGCAAATGTACAGACAGGTACTTGCTCTCAGCAAAGCACTCAGTAAAAAACTACCACCTCTGCCGCCAGCATCTAAAAAACTACCGCCAGCAACTGGTAAGAAAAAACCAAAGAAGAGATGATAGAACACGAGCAGAGCATTACGTACCATCGGGTTACGCTGGGTGCCCTGACGCGCGAGGGTGACACGGTAGCCGAAATCAGTGGAGTGGACGGGGAGGGTATAGAACAGACGCAGGTGATCCGCGTGCCCGCTGGACTGCCGGGGGAGCGGGTGACGATCGCCATCGAGGCGGCTAAACAGAGGCGACCAGGGAAACATAGACGCCGCTGGAGGCCAGGGCCGCCGCGTGCCTGGATTACTGAGATACACGAGGCCTCCCCGTTGCGAAGACAGGCGCCCTGCCCTGTTTTCGGCACGTGTGGCGGCTGCCAGCTCCAGCATATGGAGTATGAGGAGCAGCTGGCCTGGAAGCGCGCTATTGTCGACCACCTGCTGCGCGAGGTGGGGAGATTTGAACGTCCACCGCTGCTGGAGACCGTCGCGTGTGATAATCCCTGGCACTACCGCAACCACATGCGCTTCTCGGTGAACCGCAATGGGGAGGTTGGACTGACGGCAAGGGGCACGCACCGTGTGTTACCACTGGCGCGTTGCCCTATTGCCGACGAGCAGATCAATCGCGCGCTGCGGGTGATCAGCCAGGTACCCAATGAGAGGCCGCAGGTCTTGATACGCTGCGGCAGTAGCAGCGGTCAGATGCTTATTCAACCGCAGCCGGGGCCAGAAGTCACGGAACAGCTGGCGGCGAACGGACTTGATATCCGCAGCGATACGCTGGAGGAGAGGCTGGCGGGAGAAACATTTCGCATCCGCCCGAGTTCGTTTTTCCAGACCAATACTGCGCAGGCAGAGAAAATGGTTCAGATGGTGGTGAAAGGACTGGCGCCGGCGCGCACAGTTGTGGATGCCTATTGCGGGGTAGGCACTTTTGCCCTGGTGCTGGCCAGGCACGTCGAAAAGGTAATCGCCATCGAGGAATCGGCCAGCGCTATTAAGGATGCCCAGTGGAACTTACGCGAAGTGAGCAATGTTGACATCCTCAAGGGCAAAGTAGAGGATGTGCTGCCGACACTGGCGGAGCAGATCGATGGACTGGTGATTGACCCACCGCGCGCAGGCTGCCAGAAGGTCGTGCTGGAGGCGCTCGTGCAGCATCCGGTAGCGAGAGTGGTTTATGTCTCATGCGAGCCAGCAACACTGGCACGGGACCTGCATATACTCTGCCA
>VBHS01000192.1 GCA_005881295.1 Chloroflexota bacterium | reverse complement strand
TGATAAATGCCTCCTTTGTGGTAGATAATACCAATGTTAATGCTACATAGTAGAGTTTCTTTTTTATAATTGCTATGTGCGTATTAACTATATTCTATGATGAGAGTATGTATATTTGGCTGGCATGTGACTACCATTTTGTAGTAGGAGAGCTTTGCCATTTGTGTTCCACAGGGCATACAATATTTTTATCGTTCGTCTAATATGTAGTTGAAAGGGATAGTTCAATGCGAAGTAAAATAACAGTAATTGGCGCGGGTTTTGTGGGTAGTACATTAGTGCAACGCCTGGCAGAACGCGACTACGCCGACGTGGTAATGTACGACATTATTCCCAATATGCCGCAGGGGAAGGCATTGGATTTGCTCCAGGCGGGACCTGTGCTTGGCTATGACTCACTGGTCACAGGTACGAATGATTACGCTGATACCGCAAACTCTGATATCGTCGTAATCACCTCAGGTTTTCCGCGTAAACCAGGAATGTCCAGGGATGACCTGATAAAGAAAAACCAGGAGATTGTGACGCAGGTGACTGAGAACGTCGTCAAGCATTCACCGGATAGTATCTTGATTATGGTCACCAACCCGTTGGATGCTATGGTGCAACTCGCATATCACATCAGCGGCTTCCCACGTAACCGCGTGATAGGAATGGCTGGAGTGCTGGATACGGCACGCTTCCGGACGTTCATAGCCCAGGAGCTGGGCGCCTCAGTGCGCGATGTGCAAGCTTATGTGTTGGGCGGCCATGGCGATACGATGGTTCCTCTTGCTCGTATGTGCACCGTGGCGGGAGTCCCTATTGCTCAATTGCTTCCGGCAGAGCGCATCGAGCAGATTGTGCAGCGTACGCGCGATGGTGGGGCTGAAATAGTGAAGTTGCTAGGTACGGGCAGCGCTTATTTTGCACCATCGGCTTCGGTCCTGCAGATGGTCGATTCTATCTTGCTTGACAAGAAAATGATAATGCCATGCGCAGCCTATTTGCAAGGGGAATATGGGATGCGGGATCTCTTTGTTGGTGTACCGGTTAAGCTTGGAGCGCATGGTATGGAGGAGGTCATCGAGGTAGAACTGGATGAAGGCGAACGCGCTCAGCTGCAGAAGTCTGCTGACGCTGTAAAAGAACTCATCAAGGTGATGGGAATATAACGAAAACAACAGAAGAGGATAACCGCTCAGGAATGGTTGTCCTCTTCTGTTATTTCTCCCTTACCCCTACCCGCGATAACAATAATATACTCTCCGCGCAGTTTTGATTGTGTGACCGCTTCCAGGAGCGAAGAAAGTGTTCCGCGTTGCACTTCCTCAAACATCTTTGTCAGGTCATTGGCGATAGCAGCTTCCCGGTCGCCAAAGGTCTGTAGAGCATCGCGCAGGAAGCCTTCGAGGCGATAGGGACTTTCATAATAGATGAGTGTGTGAGGTGATGCTTTATCGATAGCCAAAAATTTGCATCTTGCCACCGATTTGCGGGGGGCAAAGCCGCGAAACGTAAAGCTGTGAACAGGAAGACCTGAAAGGACTAAAGCCATCACAAAGGCTGTTGGTCCTGGAATCATCGTCACGTCGATCTGAGAGTTGATCGCTCTCCGTACAAGTGTGAAGCCCGGGTCAGAGATGCCTGGCGTTCCAGCATTGGTCACCACAGCGACCGACTTTCCCTGTTTTAGCAAGGCTTCAATACGCTCACCGGCGCGCTGTTCGTTATGCTCATGAAAGGCAATCTGTGGTTTGTCAATCGCAAAGTGCTTGAGCAGCAAACCTGTTTTGCGCGTATCTTCACTGGCGATGACGTCAACTTCTCGCAATGTCTCGAGGGCGCGCAGCGTAATATCAGTGAGATTTCCTATCGGAGTGGCAATCAGGTACAACATTGCGTCATTGTTCCTTTTCTGGTCGGTCACTCTTGTCTTTGTGAAGTTTCTCTAGCTTAGAGAGTACATCGAGGCGTTTCACTTTGAGGGTATGTGTGCGGGGAAAATCCTCCTCTGGCCAGATAGTAAAGCCGCGTATCTGTTGATGGGGGGCGAGTTGCTTGTTGGCCTGCTGAATGACTGTTTTTGCTTTGCTCGGGTCTTCCAATAGCAGTACTGCGTGTACTTCTGGTCCCTGGCCTTGATGCATGAGACCAAAAACTACCGCGTCTTTGACCAGGGGGTTAGCGTGCAGGATGTTTTCTATATCTTCTGGATAGACATTGAGGCCATTCGCCAGTACGATGAGATTTTTCTTACGTCCCTTCAGGTAAAGGTTATTTTTTTCATCAAAAAATCCAAGATCTCCCGTATAATACCATCCGTCTTTAAAGGAAGCAGCCGTAGCTTCTGGATTCTTCCAATAGCCTAATGACACATTTGGGCCATGAACCAGTATCTCGCCATCTTCAGCGATGCGTACCTCTACATCTTTGAGGGGCTTGCCGACCGAATCCAGCGTATGATCATGATAAGGAGTCGCGGAAACGATGGGAGAGCATTCTGTTGTACCATATCCCTGCATGACGCGGAAGCCCATGTTTTCCCAACTCTGGGCGAGTGTGGGAGGTAAATATGCACCGCCGCTGACAAAAAAGCGGAAGTGGCCTCCAAAGCGTTTATGCACCGTTCCAAAGAGGAAGCGACGCCAGCCAAATGGCAGCATTGCCGCGATTCTGAGAAGTTGTTCGAACTGTTTCTCTCTCTTTTGTCGCCTTACCTCTCTTTCAATGCCGTTGAGAAAGAGTTGAAGAGCCTGTGGAACCAGGACGCTACAGGTTACCTGTTGTGAAGAGAGCAGTCTGAGGAGCGTATCAGGTACGAGCGAACGAGCATAGACGATACTTGCGCCACAGTAAATGAGAGCGACCTCAACGGTAAGCTCAAACATATGGCTAAGCGGCAAGATTGAGAGCGCGCGATCTTCGGCGGTTATATTGATAAAAGTTGCCGCCGCGGTCGCATTGCTCGCAATATTGCGATGACTTAGTATGACACCTTTGGGTTGGCCAGTAGTGCCCGAGGTAAAGACAACTTCGGCGAGATCATTTTCATGGATCTCCGGCAGTTTTGCTGCGTCCATTGTTGCTTGTGGTAGGGCATCCAGATCCACCAGGGGAAGGGAGGTCTGCTTCAGACCTGCAAATTGTTTCTGTGTGGTAATGAGGAGTTTAGTATCTGTCAATTCAGCAACGCGCAGCAGAAAGTCTTCCTTTGAATTGACATCCAGGGGAACAATGACTGCACCTACCAGGAGTGCCCCCAGGTAGGCAATCAGCCAATCGGACCTGCTGGGTGACCAGATAAGGAGGCAATCGCCTTTCTCTATGTGGAGCTGCTGGAGGTAGCCGGCAAAGCCTCGTACCCGTTCGAGTGCCGTGTGATAGGTGAGGGTGGACATACGTCCCCCTTCGAGAGGTTCGATGAGCGCAATTCGGTTGCCGAATCGTTCGGAGGCAGTAGAGAACAATGCATTGATAGTCAGCATATGCTTTCCTCCCATGATAAATGATCGAGTTTTTGAAGGCGATCAAAAAATAAATACTACCGATGGATGGTGCTTAGTATAGAGGAATTGGCAAATTATTTCCAGTGTAAAGAATGATGCCAGCAATCATTGCGGGCGTTGGTAGCTAGCTATCGATGCCGCAACACCACAAGAGGCAAGGTGACCATCAGCGACAGCTCATGGAGAGGGATATCAAGCATAAGAGACATATTTAATTGAATTCGAGCCTTTTAAACATCTAAAAAAGGCCATTATAAAAATAATACTTCGTTCCTTATTTTGTAGTATTTTATTCATATGAATGTATAAAAGTAATATGTAGGATAAATAGAATGACATTGTCGAAAACGTTGACTTTTATTGATCATTGTGCTACTATGATAACTGTGATATATTGTTTCGTAATTTCTTATTTTCAGAAGTATATTAAAACCTTTAGGAACCACTTTCCAGGTCGAGTGGCTAATAAAGGTTTTATACGTCTGAATAGTCAAAAAGTGGGAGCAAGCTCTGTTCAATTACTGCCAAATTGTCTATAAGAGAAAGGAATCAAAATCGATTTTGATTCTGTAATATACGGGACTTTCGACCAGAGATTAACAAATCGAGGTGGAAGGAAACACTTGAAAGGAAGTATGACTATGCCATCATCCCTGGAAGCTGCAAATGTAGGTAAGGCTGTCGCAGCTAGGGTCGGGACAAATATTCGGGAGGTCCGTACCAAGCTTGGCATGACCCAGGCTCAACTAGCTGCACCAGAATTTTCCATATCGTATATCTCTGCGATTGAAAGAGGTAAAATTCGTCCATCCCTTAAAGCACTGTCTATCCTGGCGCGCCGCCTGGATGTTCCCCTAACGTTTTTATTAGAAGGTTCACCTGCTGGTGCTGCCGAAGCGAGGGCTGTGGGTTATTCCCCTGCCGACTCGGGTCCTGATCAGAAAATTGATGTCGATTTACTCCAGGCAAGCGTTCTTATACAACAGGGTGCTTACGAAGAGGCTAAGGAGCTATTAGCGCCTATCCAGGCTGAGCGTATTACTACGGATCAAGTGTATCGATTATACCTGTTGCGAGGTCAGATACATCTGGGTACAAACGAGTACCAGGAAGCCGTAGTAGATTTACGATCCGCGGTGACGCAAGCTGAAAGTTTAAATGATAGTGAATCGGTTGAGCGCGCCCGCAATTTACTCGGTAGAGCCTACTTTTTATTGTATAACTACACTCTTGCTATGGAAAATCATCTCCGTAGCAACACAGCTATCGAAAATAGTCAAATCAATGACCCCGTATTCGCGCTCGATGTATACAGTAATTTAGCCAATGATTACTTCCGCCAGGGTGATTTAGAAAAAGCTGTAGCCTTTTATCATCGTGCATTAGATATGTTCGATGGTTTGGAACGTGACAGTAAGAGTTTTGCGCAAAAGTACATGGAGATCAGCCAGAATTATAAAGCGGTTGGCAAGCTAACGATGGCGCGTGAATACGCTCTGCGCAGCCTGGCCCTCTATGAAATGCGGGATGAGCAGAGACTTGTCGGTCTCACCCATCAGCGTTTGGGTAAAACCCTGGAGAAGCAGAACAACCTTGATGAGGCGGAGCAAGAATACAGACGTGCCATTGCCATTGAACAAGACCTCAATGATGCGGTTTCGGCTTCAACCTGTCATACATCGCTGGCGGAACTTCTTTTAAAGCGTGGAAGAACCCACGAAATTACGGCGAGCGCGTATTTCCGCTATGCCAATCTTTTAGAGGAGCGCGGCGAAGTACAGCGCAGTTTGAACGCCATTAAAAAGGCGTACGAGCACCAGCGTCAAGGGAAACGCGGCGATATCGAATAATCGAATATTGATGTGACGTAACGCGTGTCCACCAGTACGCCCCTACGAAGTATAATGATTTATGCATGAACGTAGGGGCGTAATTCGTTGCGTTTCACCTATAATTTGGGTACAATTTGCAAAGGTAGTATTTAACTCCCTATTTAGTGAACGACAGCCTGTCGCTATGCATGCCCATGGTTGGATGTAATTTGTGGTATGCGACCAATCAGGCAGTGCGGAGGAGATTCGTATGCCCTTTACGGCACACGACCTGAGGTATCACGCGGACCAAACCTATCCAGCCTTGTATGCGCACTTGAGTCGGCATGCACAACGTTCTTTAGATGTACTCAAATATGATCCAATTGAGCTAGACATGGTTATAGGACATGTCGTCGAGCAACTTCTACGGATAGGTCTCCTTGGCGGTGAAGATAGAACGCCGCTCACCGTTCTCGATGGGCTGAGCAACGCCCAGTTCTATGCCTTCCTCAATCGGAGTGTTCGCAACAAAGCGATCGACCGGCTGCGTAAAAGAAGGCTCCAAATGATGTATGCCACGGATGTCGAGGGAACAGAAGGGGCGGAAGCAGAGGATGATCTGCTGAACGAGGCAACCGAAGCGGTTGGCGGAGGGGTGCCCTTTCCAACCCCGGAAGAGACCGCGCTTGCCCTGGCCTCGCAACAAGAGCTACGCAACCTCCTCAAACACTGTATCAAGGAACTCGGCCCCGCACCCCGTCAGTTGCATGCCATCATACAAGAGCTTGAAGAGTATGACGCGACTGAATTGCTCCGCGGCCTCCTCGAAGAGCTACCAAGTAAAGCGCTTTTCAACAGTAGTGAAGCTATTGCTAACGCGAGTCAGCATAAGGATCACGCACACAAAAAATTACGTCATTGTCTCCAACAGCACAGTACCAATTTGACAGTCATCGTTGCCTTGCGTTTGACAGAATATGGAGTATATTCTACGCACTCTCAAGAGTTTCTCGTGGATATTCAGACCCTGGCGCAGGATGATCTTTCCGAAGATGATGTGCGGTTAGGCCTGGATAAACTGGTGGATGAAGGATTACTTGAATGGCGTGAGGATGAGGATACAGTCATTCGAATCACATCGGCCCAGATGAAACAGTTATCGCGCTTCTATAGGGAGGAATGAGTAGCCTTATATGCTCAGGAAAGGTCAAATATGAACGAAAACAAGCAATTCGACGATGCGTCAAAAGATCGCAGCGAGCATATAAAGCTGGCCAGGTGGTTGCACGATCTACTGGCGAAATCATCACAAGATACAACAAACCTGTCTACAATAGCTGGAGGAGATGAGAGCGAGTCTGAATTATTGCTCGGTGGTGATTATCACCCTCGCTTTTATCAGCAATTACCTGACTTCATCATGGCCCTTCTGCGGAACGACCCGAGGGCAACGATCCATTATGCTCCGCTGCTTTATCACCTGGCGGGGTGTAATGTTTGCCACAGCGCTTACCTGGAACTCTATGATGCACTGCGCCATGCTGCCGAAGTTGGCGATAACGAGCCGATCATCGATTACGGTAGTCGCCCACTGGCGTCAATTCCCGCAGTAACGTTGGTAAATCTCTGTCAATTCTTGATTGGGCAGGCAGAGGCGGTACTGCGCCAGGCTCGCCGCGATCATATCGATGGAGAAGCATATGCCCGTTCTTTATTGCAGTGGGCAATGAGGGTGAGCGCCCAAATAACGCAGAGCAGCCAACGCGTCAAAGCGCTGCGTGACCTTGTTCGGGTAGCGACAATCACTGAAGGTCCTCACAGCCCTGGAGAGCAAGTACAGGCAGCGCGTTCCTACTCACCCTTGATTGGCGCGGGAGGAAGTCGTCGCGGAAAAGTGTTGCGCAGAGCAGATGTGCCTGTGCGCTCTGCGGAAACTCCGGCAGAGCAGGCGATCATCCTCCTGCAGTCAAGCCCGTTGGAGGGGAGCATCACCCAGCACGAGGATACGCTCGAACTCCATTTGCAGGACCTGGATGAGAAGTTACGCGGCCAGCATCTGATCATATCTGTACCACTGGGTTCATTGATCGAACCTGTACGCTGGATCGGTGGCAATCCGCGGGCCATTCGTACAATTGTTCCTGTGGATAAAGACGGCAGAATAGTAACGCCCCTCGGCCAGACCGATTTACGGCTCAACAATCCAGATGAGCGCAACCTGTTGGAGGTAATGTTCTTGCGATTAGAGGTGCGTCCCGCTGGATAAGGGTTGAGGTTGAAATTCGACTGTGCCGCTTTTTCCTCCGCTCTTTGAGGCGACATATGCCTGCTCGAGTGTGATTGTTGTGTCGACTCCTTTACACATATCATAGATGGTCAGCGCGGCCACTGTAACAGCTGTAAGCGCCTCGACATCCACCCCTGTCTTATAGTTTGTGCGCGTACGCCCCTCGATCTCGACCAGGCCCTGTTCGCTGTCAACTGTGAAAAGGATATCGATGTGGGTCATGGGCAGAGGGTGGCAGAGAGGAATGATCTGCGGGGTCTGTTTGGCTGCCATAATGCCGGCGATCTTGGCTACTTCTAAAACACTCCCTTTGGAGACCTGGTTCGTTTCGATCAGCTGCACGGTTTGCGGTGCCATGCGCACTCTAGCCCTGGCGATGGCTTCGCGCACCGTCTCCGGTCGATCGGTGACATCTACCATGTGAATGTTACCGCTTTCATCTAGATGGGTGAGGTGTTTGTTTGTGTCCGATGTCATGGGCGATGACGCCTCCTTTCCTGTTTGCTATGTTGTTCGTGTATAATCGTCAATGATGCCTTTCTTAAGCGGGCTCATTATCCACCTACGATACTAACTTTGTCGAACCTAAGTATATCAGGGAATCAATCCACTAAACAATCCAACAGGCAGGATCTTTGGCAACTCATCATCGCTGCACATCACATGGTAGACGCTGAAGAGCGGTCAGTCCTGGTAGGTGGAGTCAAGCTGCTCTTTTCTGAATACCGCCACATTGCCAGAGCTTATCCACTTATGTTAGAATGGTTGTGTTAGATGGAGTGTGTGGGATGAAGTTTTGAGTTCCTTACAATAAGGCGAGCACGCCGGGAGTCAACACAGTGTCTACCAAACAAGAGGGGATGGAACAACCTATAGAGGAGCACGAGCAAGCAGCTCGCTCCTTTATGGCTTCCCACGCACAAATCGTCTGGAGCTTTTCCGCCGATGGAACGGTCGATGATGCTCCGCTTTGGCGCGCTTATACGGGACAAGGCGAGGAAGAGGTGCGGGGCCTGGGCTGGCTGGAGGCGGTTCATCCCGATGATCGAGAGCGCATGATGTATACCTGGAGGGATGCTCTCGTCACCCTGAGGGCCTGTGAAACCTCGTATCGTCTCCGGCGCTCCGACGGCAGCTATGGTACCTTCGCTGTGCGCGCAGTACCCCTTTTCGAGCAGGATGGGCGCGTCCGCGAGTGGATGGGAGTGAGTACCGACATTACAGCACACCAACGGCTGGAAGACGAACTGCGTGCCAGTGAGGAGCGCTTTCGTCTCACCTTCGAACAGGCCGCCGTTGGCATTGCGCACGTCGGGTTCGATGGTCGCTGGTTGCTCGTCAACCCCAAGCTCTGCGATATTGTGGGGTACGCGCAGGAGGAATTACTTGTTCAGACGCTCCACGCAGTACTGATGCCTGACGATCTCTCCACCGCCTTTACCGATGCGCAGCGTTTGATCACGGGTGAGCAACAGACGTACGCCAGGGAATTGCGTTTCCGGCGAAAAGACGGCGTGCTGGTCTGGGTCAACCTGACCGTGACGCTCGTGCGCAACCAGGCGGGATGGCCCCTCTACTTCCTTGCAATCGCCGAAGATGTCACCGCCCGCAAGCAAGCGGAACAGCAACGACAGTTGAACCAGCTCAAAGATCAATTCATCCTGCATATGAACCACGAACTGCGGACCCCTCTGACGTCCCTGCTGGGTTCCCTCGATTTATTGAGGATGCAGCAGGGACGCCTGGACGCAGCTTCGCAGGCACAATTTCTCGAAACGGCGATTAGCAGCTGCGGAGAACTCCTCCAACTCGTCAATAGCGTGCTCGATGCGCTGACGATCACGGAACAGATGATACCGCCCCAAGGCGAGGAGATTGCCGTCGCTTCTCTCGTGCGTGATGTGCTTGAGCACCTTGACCCTGGCGAGGAACAGGTGGATCGTCTCTCCCTGGACATTCCTGACCGGTTGACTGTGTGGGCAAACGAGCAGCTTCTGCGCCAGGTCCTGCGGAATCTCCTTTCCAATGCGTTCAAGTATTGCTCCAAACCCGCTCCTGTGGTCGTCAGCGCAGTCCAGATCGACCAGGACGAACGGGAAGCTCACTTTGCCCCGTCTGTCTGCATCGGTGTGCAAGATGCAGGGCCCGGCATTCCTCCCGAGGAATTGCCACTACTCTTTCAACAGTTCACGCGTCTCAAACGTGACCTTTCCGGACAGGCGGGCGGCAGCGGGCTGGGACTCTATATCAGCAAGCGGTTTGTGGAAGCCATGGGAGGCCGGATCTGGGTGGAGAGTCCAGGGATAAACCGTCAGGGCAGTCGTTTTTGTGTGCTGCTTCCTGGCCGCCCGTCATCACCGGGAACGACTGGAGCATAGCGGATGAGCGTTGGGAACGACCTAAAGAAGTGATTATTGGTGCTAGATGCACTTGCGCTGCCAAATTGGATTTCAAACTAGCTCATCATGACTTAAGTAACCTCACCATGACTTTGGGTCTATATTTTTCCCTCTTAACGTCATATCCTGGTATACTTTCATAAGCTACAGGTATTGCATGTACTGATGGGAAAAGCTGGTGTAGCCGCAGGGTTGATCGTTGGGCTGCCAGTTTGCAGACGAACTAGACAGAGAAAAAGAGATTGAGAACTTAAAGCAGGAACTTGAGAAGGTCAATCGAGGGCAGTGCAAATGGGCGTAAATGTAGGAGCACCTGTTGCGGATAGTCTTGAAACATCCTCATTGAAAGAGATGGATTGGGAACAATTGCTCCAGGGGTACAATGATCTGTTAGAGCAGAAAAAGGCCCTGGAGATGCGCGTCTATAAAAGTGAGGAGCGGCGCCGTGCTCTGATGCATATACTCAGTGATCTGAACAACGTCAATCGAAAGCTGGCCAATCAGCGCAAGGCTATGATTCATATATTGGCTGACTACGAACAGGACCGCGACCGGCTTGCCAGACAAACTGAGCGCCTGGATAATTCCAGACGCGCCATCATGCACATTCTTCAGGATTCGCACAAGTCTAATTTGCGCCTGGAAAATAGTCGCAAGGCTATGATTCATATCATGAGCGATTTGAAGGATACCACAGAGGAGGTTCAGCGACGTGAACATGAGCTACGTGAGAAGCAAGAGCAGTTAGTACAGGCGGGCAAACTGGCAACACTTGGAGAGCTTACTACCGGCGTGGCACATGAGCTCAATAACCCTTTGAATAACATTGGCCTGTTCATAGGCAATGTTATTGACCTGATCGAACTTGGGGAAGCTGACCCTCAGCGCATGCTCCATGAACTGCATAGCGCAATGCAGCAAGTGCACAAAGCAACAGAAATTATTTCGCACTTGCGGACATTTGGACGTGCTGCAACAGTGAGCCGCGAACCTGTGGTAATCAACCAGGTTATCCAGCGCGCTATCTCGCTTGTGCATAAACAACTGCACCTGCGACAGATCGAAGTGCAATTACGTTTTCCCTCTGAAGATGTGATCGTGATTGGCAATGCCATACAAATGGAACAAGTCTTCATTAATTTGCTGACGAATGCTCGGGATGCTTTGGCTGACATGACGCAAAAGATGATCACGATCACCTGCACTGTTAAGACTGATGTCGTGAATATTCATTTTTGTGATACGGGTCCTGGTATACCAGCAGGTCTTGAGCAGCGCATCTTCGACCCTTTTTTCACTACAAAGGAAGTTGGAGCAGGTACAGGCCTTGGTCTCTCTATCACCTATGGCATAATCAAAGAGCACCAGGGGAGTATAGCTGTCGAAAGTTGTCCTGGCGAGGGCGCGCTGTTTATAATTCAACTTCCGTTGAAACAAGCGTCATAGAGAAAGTGGTGTGAAAAATGGATAAATCTACTATATTGATTGTGGATGACGACCCCGCTTTATTGCAAGCACTTCCGCTGGTACTCAATCTACGCTTAGATGGCATAGAGGTGCATACAACCGATTCGGCTCTGGAAGCACTCAAACTCATTCGAGAGTACAATTATGATGCTGTTGTGAGTGATATCAAGATGCCTGGCATGGATGGATTAGAGTTGCTGGAAAAGATAGGAGAAGTGCGACCGGATATACCTACACTGCTTATCACCGGTCATGGGGAGCACGATCTCGCGGTACGAGCACTGAGGGGTGGAGCTTATGATTTCATTCAGAAGCCCATTGATCGTGACTACCTGGTGGCAGCATTGAAACGAGCAATTCAAGCGCATCAATTGCGTACACGGGTGTTTGAGCAGCAGCTTGCCTTAAAACTTCACGCCAAGGCACTTGAGCGTATGGTACAGAAGCGAACACAAGAACTTATCGAGGCCAATGCAGCAAAAGATAAACTCCTCAAAATCATCTCACATGAGCTCAAGACGCCGCTAACGAGTTTGAAAGGGATGACGCAACTACTTCATCGACAAAGTACGAAGGCGGATTCTGCTGAAGTTGTGAGTGTGGGACTGCAGGAAATGGAGCGTTCGTTGCACCGTATGGAGGTGCTGGTGAATGATCTATTGGATACTTCACTCATCGAAACAAACATGTTTGTGCTGCATCGCAAACGCTGTGACCTGGTTGAAATCTGCCGGAACTTGATCGATGAATATACTACAGGAACAGGACCATCTCTCACCTTTGAAATTCCTGGCGAACCGGTGGAAGTTGAAGTGGATGCTGACAGAATTGGCCAGGTGATCCTTAATCTACTGACGAATGCGCGCAAGTATTCGGCCAAAGGATCCCCTATTACTGTGACCCTGCAACAGGTGGGATATGAAGCGATAGTCTCAGTAAGAGATGCGGGAATTGGCATTCCAGTTGAGATGCAGGCGAGCATATTCGAGCCATTCTTCCGCGTCCCAGACGTCGAGGTGCAAACAGGCTCTCACACGGGCCTGGGGTTGGGGCTCTACATCTCACGCAAAATCATTGAAAGGCACGGTGGGCATATCGATGTTGAGAGCGAGCCAGAAAACGGTAGCACCTTTTCTGTTGTCTTACCCCTATATGTAGACCCAACAAAAGACGAGGTAGATGCAGCGAAACTCAGTTCTCATACACAAGGAGTGTGGACGATTGCGCATAGATAATGATGATAGTGCAGGGGACGTACAGGATAGACTTATTGAGGTTGTTTCTCAATTATACTCTCCTGCTCTGCGCTGGATTTCATAGGCCCGCTTATAATACTTTAAGGCATCTTTTGTCTTTCCCTGCTCATCTAATAGCTGTGCGTAAAGAGCTGAATAGTCTGACTGCTCCGCGAGCATGTTCAGTTTTTCTAACATTGAAAGACCCAAGGCAAAATGTTGATCCCCTTGTTCATAGTGTGCCTGGGCATAGTCGATACGTCCCCAAATGATTTGAGCATCACTCGCGATAAGCGTTGCTCCGGATGGTTGTGCTAACTCAAAAGCTTTCTCCACGTACTGCTCCGCCTTCGAGAGTTGATGGTTGAGAAGGTGCCATTCTGCCAGGTTGGTCAGAATACTGGCCTGGGTAAGTGTATCCAACTTATTGTCATTCTGCTGTAAAATACTTTCAAGGTACGGTTGCACCTTTTCCTGGTCGCTCTTTAGCAGTGCCTGACCCAGAAAGTGGTATAGTTCGCTTTTTAAGGTTAAAGGCACGCGCTGGCGCTGAAGCTCCATGCATTTATAAAAAGAGATGCTTGCCAGTTGGTACTCTGCTGCTGCGGCGTATTGAAGAGCTATGTCGCAGTAGGACATTTGAAGATGCTCCTGGCCGCCGAGCCTTTCAATGATTGTGAGGGCTTGTTGAAAGGCCTCAAGCGCTGAGTCATTATCATTCAGATGGGTATAGTGTTGTCCCAGCTGGTAATAGAGTTGGCACTGGAAGAAGGGATCCTGGGGTTTCATTCTATCTACCAGGGTGAGACACTGTTGATGAGTCTGCAGCGCTCGGGAATAATCGCCAATGGCTGCGTATGCGATGCCCATGAGATTGTGTATATGCAGACTATTGGTGGTATCGTTCTTCTCGTTCAAAACCAGTTCTACCTTCGCAAGTGTATTCATGCATTCTTGCCATTGAGATGTAAGAAGATATGCCCACGCGAGTAGATAGTGATGTTGTATGAGATAGCTGCCTGGCAATTTATTAGCTGCAAGCTTTGTTAGTAGTGTAACGGCCTTTTCCGCAACTCCTTGTAGTATATATATGTGCGCTTCCAGGAGTTCCAGCTCAAATACTTCATCGTCGCGAGCATTGTTCATAGCGATGCCAGGCGTTACTTCACTTTGAGCATGGGAAGGTATCAAATCGGTTGAAGGGAGACCAAGGCGTTTGAATCCTCCCTTATAGTGAGAACAACAAAAATTACAGCGTATTGGAAGCGGAAAAAGAGTCAATAAATAGACAAAATAAAGTTGAGTATATTGTAAATTATTTCATGAGTTCTGTCAATAACTTAGTTGTAATAAATGTCATGGTCATATTTATACAGTTATCTTATGCTACTAATAGAATTGTATGGTTTTGTATGCATGGCAGCCAACCAGGTAGAAATGCTACAGTTTAATGAGGAGCTTTTGATGTTTCGCTTTCTTACAGCGGGCGAGTCTCACGGACCCTGCCTGACAATGATTGTAGAAGGGCTGCCCGCCGGTCTCGCGGTTGATAGCGCGATCATTGATGCCGACTTGCGTCGTCGACAGGGAGGTTACGGACGAGGAGGACGCATGAAGATCGAGAGAGATACTGCTCGTTTTCTCTCGGGAGTACGGCATGGGCAAACTCTTGGCTCGCCGATTACGATGCAGATTGAGAATCGTGACTGGGTAAATTGGGAAGAGTCTATGAGCGCCGAGCCTGGCGAGGCCTTCTTTGAACCGGTAACTCGTATTCGCCCTGGACATGCTGATTTTACAGGCGCCATGAAGTACGGTCACCAGGATATACGCAATGTGATAGAGCGCTCCAGTTCTCGTGAGACAGCGGCTCGCGTCGCGGTTGGTGGCTTATGCCGCCAATTGCTGGATGTCTTTGGCATAGCTATTCACAGCCATGTACTGGCGATTGCCGATGTAGGTTATACGACTCCGCGTCAGTTTACGCCAGATGCGTATTCAGCCGGGATATGGGAGGCAGTGGAGGCTTCTGCTGTGCGCTGTGCTGACGCTGAATTAACTGAGAAAATGATTGCGCGTATTCTCGCGGCTAAACACGAAGGGGATACCTGCGGTGGGATATTCGAGGTGGTTGCTTTTGGCGTCCCCATTGGACTGGGAAGTTACAGCCAATGGGATCGCCGTCTCAGCGCTCGCCTGGGCATGGCGATGATGAGCATACCATCAACCAAGGGGATAGAGATTGGCGTAGGTTTTGCCGCCACGCGCGAGACGGGTTCGCATGTACATGATGTCCTGCGCCATGGAGAAGATAACCGCTGGCATCACCTGACCAATAACGCAGGTGGCATCGAGGGGGGTATTACCAATGGTGAACCACTGGTAGTGCATGTCGGTGTAAAGCCCATTCCCACTCTGGCTCATCCCTTGCCTTCCGTTGACCTGGCAAGCGGGCAGAATATTGATCAGAGCCGCTATGAACGCAGCGACGTTTGCGTGGTTCCCGCGGCGGGGGTAGTTGGGGAGGCGATGATGGCGATTGTATTGACCGAAGCCCTGCTTGAGAAATTTGGGGGAGACAGCCTGGATGAAATGAGCAAACATTATCGCTCCTGGCCGGCATAGCATTCGTTATGAATTACCCAGCAATACAAGCTGAAGAGAATGGCGCGCGCAAGGCTCAATCTTGCGCGCCATTCTCTTCAACATTTGTGACCTCAGTTGCTTGTCAATCGACATGAACAGTGATACACTTCTTCGGGATGTACAGGTCATCTTAAGTCGGATGAAGGATATAGGGATATAATGTATGAACATCAGTAACAATATACGCAAATTGGCTCAATTATTTGTGGTATTCTTTATAGCTCTGAGCGCTGTACTAGTCTACTGGCAGGTAGTGGTGGCACAGCAAGTAACGTCAAATATACACAATAACCGGCATTGTTTAAGCGATAGCGCCCCTGTGCGTGGACGAATCTTCGATCGTAACGGTGTGCTGCTTGCCGAATCAAAGCCATCTAATGTTGCGGTCTGCGGTTATCAGCGTTATTACTATCTGAAAAACTATCCTTCGCTGGCAAGCCTTATAGGCTATTACATCAGTCCGCTTTATGGTTCATCAGGTATTGAGCACCAGTATGATGATTATCTCAGTGGTCGTGTGGGGGTGACCGGCCTCAATAATTACATCAATCAAACATTGCACCGCCCCCCGGTCGGCGATGACATCTATCTGACCATCGATGTGCGCATGCAGGCGTTGCTAGAGAAGTATTTTGACCAGGATGTCCCACCGCCTGATGGAGTCAATATCTTTCCATCTGACCGGGGTTCGGCGATTATAGCGAATCCGCATACGGGCGAGATACTGGCTATGCTCAGCCGGCCGACGTTTGACCCCAATCGCGTGGCCTCGGGTGACCTTCAGTACTTTAGTTCGCTTGAAAAAGACCCGGAGCAGCCACTACTGGAGCGTCCTATTCAGTCCACCTATATACCTGGTTCAACCTATAAGACTATGACCCTGTCAGCCGGACTGGATTCTGGCAGCGCGCACCTGACCGACCCTTTTTACAACGACCATGATCCCACCCATCCACAGGCTATCGGACCCGTCACCATCGGCAGTGGCGAAGAGACAGAGGTTTTTGGCCCAGTAGGCAATAATCTAGAACCGTATACGGTCCATTTCCCGGTGAATCTACGTTACGGATATACCCACTCGGATAACATTATCTTCGCGCAAGTGGGTGCGAAGATGGGCGCCTCGACATGGCTAGACTATAACAACCGCTTTTACGTTGGGAGGCAGATACCTTTTGATCTGCCGGTTAAAGTAAGTACCGTCACGCCCGGAAACGGCCAATCTCTCAAAGTCAACCAGCTGGCGGAAAACTCATTTGGGCAGGGTATAGACTTGATTACGCCGATGCAGATGACGATGATTGATAATAGCATTGCCAATAATGGCCAGTTGATGCGCCCAACACTTGTGCAAAAGATCGTTGATCCAGACGGCGCTACGGTGTTCTCTGCGAGCCCACAACCGCTGGGGTCGCCCATCAGTGATAACACGGCAAGCCAGGTACGTGATGCGATGTATGGCGTTGTGCAGTGCGGGTCCGGTCGCTTCGGTCCTACCGCAGCCCTGGCCCCCGAACTGGATACCTCGCCCTGGGCTATCATCGCCAAGACCGGCACAGGCCAGGTTCCTCAGGCCAATGGCAAGACGATAGGAGCAGAGGCGTGGCTCTTGACGCAAGCTCCATACCAGAATCCACAACTCACTATTGTGGCGATGAGGGAGAATGCCGGTGAAGGCGGGTCTGCAGTTGGACCAATGGTTACCCATACATACAATGACATTTTCTCGAAAATAATGAAGATACCTACCTCCCCTCCGGCAGATCCAAATTATTGCGCTACAACCGGTTTGTTGCAATAATCTCCATGCGCTGAAAGTGAGCTATGCAGAAACCAGAACAAGAGAACATTGGCAGCATCTATAGTGAGGATGAAGCGCTGGTACTTGGCCCCTGGCAAAGGATACGCCAGCGTACCCTCACTCCAATTGTCTTTGTTTATACCGCTATAGTTACATTTCTTTTAGTACATCGTCTATTGCATGTGACTTCCCATTTGATTGTTCGCCCAAGCCGCATGATACTCTACTTTGCTATTGCCCTGTATTTCTTCTTCAGTATCAACCTGCTTAACTACCTCTTGCTCACGTACCTGCTGGCTTTACCACTGTTAAGTCTGAGTTTCTGGCGATTGCGCAAAGCGCTGTGAGACAGAAAAGCAACTATTCTGCTGCTTGCTCCTGTTGCATCTTCTTCCAGCAGGCGTCGCAATAACCGGCGGCTACGAGGTCAAGTGTGAGGCCATGAAAAGCATGTTGTTGTTGTAGTTGTTCGTGGAGATTGCCCAGGAGGTTGTCTTCAAGATGTATAATGGTGCGGCACCTGCGGCAGACCAGGTGGTGATGCTCGGTACTTTCCGCCGTCTCATAATGCGGTTGCTCTCCTGGCAGGTGATTTTCTCGTACCAGTCCCAACTCTCGCAGCAGTTCCAGCGTGCGGTAGATGGTGGAGAGGCTAACGTAAGGATTGCGCTCCTGCACGCGTTCTATAATCTGATCGATGCTTAAATGTTCATCGGCCTCTTGAATAACGCTTAAGATCATGTGGCGTTGTGGCGTCAAGCGATAGCCTTTTTTCCGCAGCATCTCGTTGCTTGATTTGACATAATGATGCATCTAATGTCCCTATCCATGAGAAGAAAAGTTGATTTACACATATCGTAACACTGCAGCCAGTATGAGTCAAATGGGCAGGAAGCATTCCATAAAGAGAGAGACAGGGCGCGAAATGTTTCGCCCAAAAGCGTTCATTCCTAGCAGGAATGGGGAAGAGAGTCGTACATTCCCTTTCCTTATACTGGTGAAGAAGGACAAAAATATGGTACATTGGGAACATCGATACTTATTAGGCACAATGGTATTTACGATAGCGGGAGACGTTGTGCGTGACTTTGAAGAGGAATACGAGGCATGGAGCTGGTTGGAGCAGGAAGGCTGGGGGCTGGTCGCCATCGAGCCTCCTGATCCAGTTCGTCCGGGCGCATGTAAATACTACTTCAAACGCCAGCGGCCGCCGGAATATCTGACCAAAGCGTCGACAACGGAGACGCATGCAACTGTCAAACTTGAACGTAGAGAGAGACGATAGATGGGCCTGGGAGAGTACTGGCGTTCGCCACTTGATCCAGAGCGCGTGATGCATGTCGATGTCACGCACTGGCGAGAACGCGAGCAAGAGCAGCGCGAGGACGCGCTCTCTGTTGAGGAGCCATTTGAAGTGCGCATTGACCATCGCAGCCTGGCCGTGATTATGCGCACCCCTGGAAACGACCGCGAACTGGCAATGGGCTTCCTGTATACAGAGGGAGTCATTGCGCAGCCCGGTGATGTCCTGGCGATTGAAGACGATAGCGATGCCGAAGGGTTGCCTCTTACCAACGTCGTCAATGTTATATTGCACCAGCAGGGGCGGCAGGAAGACTGTCAGCTACCGCAGCCGGCGGCTTTCGAGCGGCACTTTGCCGTTTCCGCGAGTTGTGGCCTATGCGGCAAGAACAGTATCGCCGACTTGCTGATCTCTGTGCCATCATTAGAGCGCCATAGAGATGATGTGCGGTTTCACGCCTCCACCCTCTATGAGCTACCCGAACGTTTACGTGATGCGCAGACTGTGTTTACCTATACTGGAGGGTTACACGCGGCCGGGCTTTTTAACGCAACGGGTAACCTGCTCCTTTTGCGGGAGGACATAGGGCGTCACAACGCTGTCGATAAAATAATAGGTCACGGGCTATTGCGCCGTGATTTTCCCTACTCCAGGCATATACTCATGGTCAGTGGCCGCACCTCTTTTGAGATTATCCAGAAAGCTTTGCTGGCTCGCATCCCCTGCATTGCCGCCATCTCCGCCCCTTCCAGCCTGGCCGTTGAACTGGCTGATCGCGCAGGCATTACCCTCGTCGGATTTCTACGGGATCATTCCATGAATGTCTATACGCACGCGGAGCGCGTGGTGTAGGGGCGCAATTCATTGCGCCCAGTGAGATGCATCGACTCCCCAGGTGGGCGCAATGAATTGCGCCCCTACATTTTATTAGTGCGTTATGGCAACTGACGAGGAGGTTGCTGCGGCATCCTCGGGGGCCTGACTACTTGCCGCCCTTTTCTGGCCACCGCGTAGTGGAATCTCCTTCAGGAAGAAGATTGCGACAAATCCTATGCACATGAGAACTGTGCTAAGAAGGAAAACGTTATGTATGCCGCTCGTCAAGCCGATCTTCACTGCTTCCATCAGTTGAGCGAACAGTGCTTTACCTTGTGGACCGAAGGCCGAGAGGCGTGCTAGCAACTGCTGCTGGATGCCGGGCGAGAGCAAGATGTTCGGATTGTCAAAGACACTGAGCATCTTCGCAGGAATGACCGCTTTGACTTGAGCCGGAATGGCATTGTGAAAAGCAGTTACATAGGTTGAAGTTAAGATTGAGCCCATAGCTGCTACCGCAACGGTGGCACCAATTGAGCGGAAGAAGATCAGCCCTGATGTTGCCTCGCCAATCCTTGTTGGGAGTGCATTCTGCACGATAACCGTGTAGAGTGACATACTGAAACCAAGGCCAAGGCCGAACACGATCATCGCAACGATCAGGTCCGTATAGGCTGAGTTCACATTCAGGCGTAGTAGCAGTAGCGATCCGGCAATAGTGATTGCCATACCAACAAACGCAATCCATTTGTACTTGCCAAAGCGCGATACTAACTGACCGGAGATGATACTACTGAATACCAGGCTAAGCATCATCGGTGAGAGAAGCAAACCACTATTGGTGGCTGAGACGCCTAATACACCCTGTGCATAAAGGGGCAAGAACAGGACAATCCCAAACAACCCCATGCTTGTGATCATCGTGATTAGCACCGATACCGTGAAGATACGGTTCGTAAACAGGCTTGGAGCGATAATTGGTTGTGCGTTCTGTCGTTCCAGGCGCGCCTCGTAGAGGAAAAACAGGGTCAGGAAGACCACTGCTCCACCAAATATGCTAATAATCTGCCATGAAAGCCATGGATATTGAGTACCAGCCCAGGTGAATCCCAACAGGAGCGGTACCGTGCCTAAAATCAGCAAGGCCGCGCCAAGGTAATCGATCGAGACTTTGCCTGTATTTTTGCTACGGAGTGGTGGCATCAAGAAGATGAGCACCAGGAGCGCGGCGATACCAATCGGCAGGTTGACATAGAATACCCAGCGCCAGGTAGAATGGTCGGTAATCCAGCCACCTACTGTTGGACCAAGGATGGAAGACAGGCCGAAAACGCCACCTGTCAGCCCCTGCCATTTGCCGCGTTCGCGAGGGGTGAACAGATCCCCGATAACAGCTATAGCGATTGGCATCAATGCGGCTGCGCCCAGACCCTGGAACGCGCGGAAGGCGATCAACTGATTCATCGTCTGGGAGGCTCCTGAGAGGGCCGAACCTATGAGGAAGAGCACAACGCCGATCAAGAAGATTGGCTTTCGTCCGAAGATATCGGAGAGCTTTCCGTAAATAGGGACCATCACGGTTGATGTCAACAGGTACGCGGTCGTTACCCATGCATAGCGATCGAAACCTTGCAAATCAGTGATGATGCGGGGCATGGCCGTGCCCACAATCGTTTGATCGAGGGAGGCGAGCAACATGACGAGTAAGACACCAGACATAGTAAAAAGTGTCTCACGGCGCGTGAAACGTGGAGTATCTATGTCCTGGTCAGTAGAGCTACTTGCTACAACCATCTCGTCCTTTGTCGATTCTTGCGATACTTTATTCATTGTAGCGGTCTTTCTTAAAAAACGTGTAATCATGCAAAACGCTACTGGCGGGCGCCTGCAAGGAGTGCCCCTATATACATAATACGCTCATTGTATCTTTTTCGTTCAGCCTATGAAAGATGGTGCCGTGCATGTGCGCCAGTATCTGTATGTATGTTCGGAATAGAAATGTTTTTTTATGTAGTCTCGTGATTGGCTATCCCGTTGAAGTAGATTCGCCAGAGATATTTGACCAGGTCTTCGTGGGAGAGGTCTTCCCCCAGCAAGAGATGATCATAACTTTTTGGCGAAAACAGGCTAAAAAACGAGAAGAGCATAACTTTTGTCGGAATGGAGGAATTGAGTTCCCCCGCTGCTTTCCCTTCCTCGAGGAGCTTCGTCACGTGTGAAACCAGGGATTCCCAGAGTTCACGCAGACATCCGCCCTTTTCAGCGAGCATCCGCTTCATGTCCACGCCATTGTACATAGATGAAAGCAATCGTGTTTGTTTGCTGAAAAAACCAGTATAGGAAAAGCGAAGGAGCGCCTCGAGTTTGGCGCTCGGTGTCGGCTCTGCACCGATGACATCATCAATCCCCTCGATAAATGTCTGCATGTCGCGCTTAAAGATCGCCAGGACCAGTTCTTCCTTCCCTGGGAAGTGCGTGTAGATCGTGCCTTTGGCGATACCCACACGAGCGGCAATTTCATCCATCGAAGTCTCATAATATCCTTTTTCCTGGAGTACTTCTTCCGCGGCCTGGATGATGAGTTCCTCGCGCTCACGGCGCTGTTTTTCCTTCAGCGAAGTAGTAGGTGTACGAAACGTTTGCATTATAAGCCTCTTTGCTTGCAATGTATGGACGAATGCGTCCAAACTATGACGAGAGATATATCTTTTGACTTACTGGTTTTATTGATGACATATGAGATTTTCTATGACTCAATAGTCATAATTTTATGATTAAGTCACTTGAATGTCAAGGGGAAGGGAAAAAAGGGAGTGAAAGTAACATTTTTCTAAGGAGCACTGCAGGCCTAGCTCGCCTGCCAGATCCGCACGTCATCTCCTACCGAAGCGATGCGCTTGCCATCTTGTGACCAGGTGACAGCAGTGACGAGATCGAGATGGCCGCCATAGGTGAAGATCCGTTGCCCGGTAGTTGCATCCCAGATCTGCACAGTAGCATCCCAGGAACCAGAGGCGATGCGCCTGCCATTCGGCGACCACGCAACAGCTTGCACGCCTTTCGTATGACCACGATAGGTCAGAGAGAGGTT
>VBHS01000191.1 GCA_005881295.1 Chloroflexota bacterium | reverse complement strand
CCGGACATTTGTCAACGAGCGGATCGTCCCTCCGCCACTGCAGCCTGTGAACACCAATGCGCTGCGTGATAGCTGGAACCGGGGTATCGATGATTATTACATCAACGATTTTGTGTCCGCCCAGTCTGACTTTATCAGGGCGAGCGCGCCCAATGCGCAATTCCTGGCGGCAGCGGCATTTTTGAATCTGCCACAAATCAGGGCTGTTGTCACTCCTACATCATCTGTCAGGTCGGGCGGTATAACTGGAGCTGGAGGCACCTCTCATACGGTGGGGAGCCAAATAGGGCCATTTGCAATACCTGGTGAAGTGTTGGCATGGTTCCCCTGGATCATCGGCGGTGCAATTCTGCTGATTGTGATTTTACTGGTGATTATCGTAGTGGCGGTACGGAGGCAAGTGCGGCACGGTCGAGAAATGGCGGCATTTGAAAAGGAACAAGCCGCGGCGGAAGAGAAAGCTGCTACGGAGATACAGCGCCAGCAATCGCAGCCGCAGGTTGCGGTTAACGCGAATGGGCCGGCCAATGCAGCGAGCCTTCATCCTCAACCAAAATCCGAACTTCGCTGCCCAAATTGCGGAGAACCGGTGAGTGCAAGCGATAATTTCTGTGCGCAATGCCGTTCCCCGTTGAGACTCTCAGATTCTGGATTGAATATGCGCGTTGCAAAGCCACAGGAGGCTGCGCAAGTGCCGGCTGCAACGATGCCTCAACCGAGAGAGTTGGTGCCGTCGAGTTCAATTTTTGACCAACCGACGAGAGAGATGTCACCAGGTGAGGTCAAGAATGGACAGCAGGACCTGGAGAAGACACAACCCTATTCAGCAGAGGAGATGGTGGCAAATATGCCTACTATGGAACGCTATATGGGACCTAACCTGAGCCTGGTGGTGGGGACACGCTCTAACCCTGGCATTAAGCGGCAGCATAAACCCAATGAAGATAGCCTCTTCGCCGCACAGGGGGAGCGGGTGCATAATTCGCAGACGCAGCAGTTTGGCCTGTTTGTAGTGGCGGACGGGATGGGGGGTCATGCCAATGGGCAAGATGCCAGCCGGCAGGCGATCCAGACCATCAGTGAAGAGGTGCTGCCGAAGATTTCAGGGAATGATCCATTGAATGACGAGATGCTCGTGCAAATCCTGGTGGATGGGGTACAGCATGCCAACCAGGCGGTGCACCAGCGCAACATGGAGCAGCGAGCCGATATGGGCACGACGATCACCGTTGCCTTGATTATGGGCGCAATTGCGTATATCGCCAATGTGGGTGATAGCCGTACCTATCTCTACCGCAAGACCGCGGGCCTGAAAAAAATCACCAACGATCACTCGGTGGTTGCGAGTTTGGTCGAGGCGGGGATTATCCGGCCCGACGATATCTACACCCACCCCAAGCGCAACCAGATCTACCGCAGCCTGGGCGAGAAGCCCATGGTGGATGTAGATTGGTTCAAGGTCATGCTGCAACCGGAGGATAAACTGTTGCTGTGTACTGATGGTCTGTGGGACATGGTGCGCGACCCGACGATCGAGCAGATCCTGAGCGCGGTGCCTGATCCGTCACAGACGGGGAACGCCTTGATCAAAGCGGCGCTGGAGGGTGGCGGTGAAGACAATGTGAGCGTGATCGTCGTGCAGATTGCCGAGGCGTCGCAGCGTACAGGTATGACAGGGGTGCAGTTGCTGGCGAGACCAGAATCACCACAGTGGCCGCCGATGTAAAGTCTGATGAGTTAGCATAGCAAGGGCGTCCGGCAAGGCATGCTTTGCCGGACGCCCTTGCTATGCTAACTCATCAAAAATACTCCATTTCTTTGTCGCCACTTCTTCCCTGTGCTATAATCAAAACAGAATTCTCTTGCTTTTATGATGATAACGTAGGCTACGATTTGGAGGGAAGGCGCGTGTCGACACCGGTCAATAGTGCTTATTTATATGCCGCAATATTATTTGCCGCTGGATTTGGCTTTGTCATCCTGGCGACGACTGTGGCGAACATCATCGCACCCCATAGCAGAACTAAAGAGAAGCTACAGACCTATGAATCGGGCGAGACTCCTATTGGCAATGCCTGGGTGCAGTATCCACTTGGGTTCTATATTTTTGCTCTGCTCTTTGTGGCTTTTGATGTAGATATCGTCTTCATCATCTCCTGGGCAATCATTTTCAAGCAGTTGAGCTTCTTTGGATTTTTTGAGATTACCTTTTTCATCGTTGTTCTCGCGCTTGGCCTTGCGTACGCCTGGCGCAAGGGAGTTGCTCGATGGATATAGTACCACGTTCTAAAAGTATCAACATCCCGTCTGATACGCGGGGATATCGTGATCAGAATGCGGCGCTGGCCCGCGACCTGGCGCCCATTGCGCAGATCACAGGCTCGGCTGTTGCACCGCAAACGATCAGAGGCGATTTTCTTGGCCTGGAGATCGACCGGACACATCTTGTGGCTGTTTGCCGTTTCTTGCGCGACCAGTTAGGATTTGACCTGTTAAGCTGTATATCCGGCGTTGATATGCTTGATCATCTTGAAACGGTGTATCATGTGCGTTCTACGACACGAGACCAGCTTTTGCAACTGAAAGTCCGGCTGGAAAACGAGAAGCCGGAGGTGGATAGCGTTGTTTCTGTCTGGCAGACCGCGAACTGGCTGGAGCGCGAGACCTATGATCTCTTTGGCATCAGGTTCACTGGCCATCCAGACCTGAGGCGGATGCTGCTGGACGATGATTTTGAGGGATACCCACTGCTCAAGAGTTTCCACCAGGTGCCCGTGACGGTGAAGGATCGCGCTACGACGCAGGTCAACCCCAATATGGCGGTTGCGGGCGAATTCCAGCAGAAAGGCGTCGAGCATGTGGTGCAGAAGAAGCTTGGTCAGGGTATGGAGGAGCGCTTGCATCCTGGAACGCCAACCTTTGGACACTCCTTTGAGGGACATAATGAGGATTTGAACTCGGAGAGCACCACCTCATCAGCAGGGAAGTCAATTTTTGGCGCAGATCTGGATGCAAAAGAAAATAAAAAGGTGAGTCGAGGCGATGGCCAAAACCAGGAAAAGTAAGAAGGGATCGGTGAGTAAGAATACCCTGCGTGCCCCTACGGTGACTAATAGTAATAGCAATGCAGGATTGGCGAACGGGAGAGCGAACTCTCCCAATCGTGCATTGCAGTCACCGAAGGCACGAGGGCCGGAGAGCCTGATCTGGCCAGTGATGGTAACGCTAGGCTGCTGGGGTATGGCCTTCTCCTTTTTGGTTTTTTCAAAAGATGCCAATCACGTTTTGTTTGCTGGTATAGCGGTATTGATGGCGTTGCTCTGGACGTTAAGCGTGGGAGTGCGCATCCGCAAGCTACTGATACTGAGACAAAGGTGATTTTATACATTATTATGAAGAGGTAGCCCATGACGATAAATCAAGATGCAAATGCCAATTTGATGCAGGGAGAAGCATCCGAAGGTATCAAATCGCAGGAAATGCTGTTGAATATGGGGCCACAGCACCCCAGTACGCACGGCGTTCTGCGGTTGGTGCTCAAGCTCGAAGGTGAGACCGTGGTTGATTGCACCCCGGTCATTGGATACCTGCACCGGGGAATAGAGAAAATTCTGGAGAATCGTCCCATCATGGGGGGTATCCGCTATATGGATAACGCGGATTATCTGTCTCCTTTGCTCAACGAGATTGCTTATGCCGGTGCTGTGGAACAGTTGATGGGCATCGAGGCGCCAAGGCGGGCACAGTATATTCGCCTGTTGACTGGAGAGATGCAGCGTATTGCGAGCCACCTGGTGGCGGTCGGCACTTACCTGGTAGACCTGGGAGCATTTACCCCTATTCTGTGGGCGTTCCGTGACCGCGAGGGGATCATGTCGCTTTTTGAGGCCCTGTGTGGGAGCCGCTTCAATGTGAATTACTTGCGGGTAGGCGGTGTCCTGCACGATTTCCCCAGTGGCTGGCTTAAAGAGTGTGAAGCGTTTCTCGACCAGCTCGATAAGAACATGGTTGAATTTGAAGAACTGGTTACAGGTAATGAGATTTTTGAGGCACGTACACGGGGTGTCGGCTATGTGGATCCTCAGCAGGCGATCGCCTATGGATTGACGGGACCGATGCTGCGTGCCAGTGGAGTCAATTTTGACCTGCGCGTTAACCGTCCCTACATGGCCTACCGCGAGGTACCGGTGAAGGTCCAGGTGCGCCAGGAAGGTGACTGTTACGCACGTTACAAGGTACGCATCCAGGAGATCTACGAGAGTATTCGCCTCTGCCGGGTAGCAATCGACAAGATGCCGGGCGGACCAATCGGCACACGTACACCGATTGCCCTGCGTCCTCCGCGCGGTGAGACCTACTTTGCCATCGAGAGTAGCAAGGGCGAACTGGGGGTCTACTTTATCAGTGACGGCAGCGAATATCCCTGGCGCGCCAAGTTGCGCGGCCCGTCCTTCGTCAATTTGGAGATCCTGCCCGAGATGTTACGCGGCCATAAAATGAGCGATGTGGTAGCCATTATAGGCAGCCTGGATATTGTGCTGGGAGAAGTGGACCGTTAGCTGGCTGATGATTGACTGGAGTTATCTTATGCATTTCTCAGTAGTACTTGGTGACGATATCTGGAGTCAGCTGGGAGGGATTATTTTCTCCTGGGGCTTCCTGCAATTCATTGTTGCATTTCTCTCCTTCTTTGGTTTTGTCTTGACGATGGCAGTGATCCTGGTTCTGGCCGAGCGCAAGATTATGGGCTGGATGCAGGATCGCCTCGGCCCGATACACACGGGCCCCTGGGGACTCTTACAGACGGTGGCTGACGTCGGCAAATTGCTCTTGAAAGAGGATATCCACGCGTCGCAGACCGACAAGGCGCTGTTTATCTTTGCCCCGTCGGTCTTCCTGGCACCAATCATCGCGGCCTTCGCGGTTATTCCTTTCTCACCTTATGTAGGACTGCCGGGCGTTGTGATTGCCACTGGAATTGTGTACTACGTCGCCATGAGTTCGATCGACGTGATCGGGGTTATTATGGCGGGTTGGGGCTCTAACAACAAATACGCCTTGATGGGTGGACTGCGTTCTGCGGCGCAGATGATCTCTTATGAGTTGCCCCTGGTGCTGGCTCTTGTCAGTGTGGTGATGTTGACAAGCGTGCTGGCAGGTTCCCCAGGTTATCCTGGTATGGCAGGTATCGGGACGATCGCCATCAAAGAAATCCAGGATTTCCAGAATGTATGGCATCCGACGGGGATCGGGATCTTAGATTTTCTCTTCCAGGGCTTCACGCCATGGGCATGGTTCATCCTGATTCAGCCGTTGATGCTTGTCATCTACTACGTCTGCGGCCTGGCTGAGACGAACCGCGCGCCCTTTGATCTACCCGAGGCGGAATCAGAGCTGGTGGCCGGTTATCTCACAGAGTACAGCGGGATGCGCTGGGCGCTCTTCTTCCTGGGTGAATATGGCAATATGACGATTGTTTCGGCGATTGCAACATACCTCTTCCTGGGTGGCTGGAGCGGCCCCGGCGTGGGATACCTGCTTGGCCTGGGTAATCCCTGGTGGGGATTGGTGGGTAACCTGCTCGCTGTCGCTTACTTTGTTACCAAGGTGTTCCTGCTCTGCTTTGTCTTCATCTGGGTGCGTAGTACACTGCCACGCCTGCGGGCTGATCAGTTGATGCAGTATGCGTGGTTGATCCTTATCCCGACGACGCTGTTCAATATCCTGCTGACGGGTTTGCTTTTCCTGGTGATCAACAGTTTAGGGTTGGGACAGTTCACCAATATCGTTTTCCTGGTGGTGACAGCCGTTATCAACTGGGCGATGCTCTTTGCTTTTATCTGGATTATAAGGCGCGCGACCACGGCTACGACGCGGCGGGCGCAGGCGCCGGCGATCCGCGCGCAACGGCGCGAGCCCACGGCGGGGGAATTGCCAGAGCGTGCCGGTGCTGCTGGAGGACAATAAAGCCTGTTCCATTAAGCCTTTTTTTCTTTGGATGGTACGTACCAGCAGTGTTTGCATTTGGCGGCGGGAGGCCTGACCCACTCCTGTTGCTCTTCACCAGTTGCTGGAGTGCCGTCTTCGGAGAGACGCTGGGCGTAGAGCTTGCGGTCGTCAGAGGTGAGGCACTTGCCGGTGGCCAGCTCGAATTGCCAGCCATGCATGGTACAGGTGAGGACGCCGTCCTCTATCTTGCCGAAACGTGTAAGGTCGGCCTTGAGATGTGGACAGCGGCGCTGGATGCGGTAGCCATTGCTCTCCCAGAACTGTTGCTCCGGCGTCTGTTCAGCATAGTAGCCTTCGATATATTGGATGCGCTCGGGCGAGAGGCCCTTGAAGAAAATGTAGACGTATTCGTTATAAGGTCCCTTGCGCTCTGCTTTGAAGCGACAGGAGAGGAAGAGATCGTTGACCCAGTCCTCGATGTGACGGATGATGCTGGATTCGATGAGAGCCGGGTCAACCTCGAAGCGGTATTCCCACTCTTCATCGTTCCATGGGTAGACCTCACGTTTTTGGAAATCCACGATCACCGCTTGCTCTCCACAGTCGATGAGGAGGCGCCCGTTGACGCCGACGCAGGTGAGATCGGCGTTTTCCAGTAGGGGCTCGAACCAGTCGCGCAGCGATGAGAGGATATCGACCTGGCCCCGGGGCCAACTTGCCCTGGCGGCCTCGATGACGGGGCGCTTGCGCTGCTGGTAGGCTTCGAGGTAGGAGCGTTTCTCTGTGAAAATGGCTTTTACCTGCTCGTCAGGAAGCGGGTGATTTACAGCGCATGAGCCATTACGCAGGGCGGCAATACTGCCAGGAATCATCAGGCGACCATTGTCGTAGCCACGTTCCTGCATATATTCAATGAAGACCGTCTGGTCAGGGAAGGTGTTGGTAGGATCGCGGTTAAAATCGTTAAATTGAAACAACTCGTCATCCAGGAAGCAGGGTGGCCCGGCGGATGGAATGACATAGGAGGCATTGATCTGCTGGGCATAGCGCAGAGCGCGGGCCATCTCATTCTCGCGTTTTTTGCGGCCAAGGGTTTGCATCATTTTCTCCGGGAACTGGTAGACCATGGGGTACCAGATAGCGCCGGAGAACTGGAGAAAGTGGGCATTGTACGGCCCAAATTGGGCCAGGATGTCTAAATCTATAGGTCGTGAGTCATTCTGGTTGAAGATGCATGTCTCACCGTCGTTGACAATCAAGCTTGAGTCGCCAAGTGGCCCATCGATGGGGGCAACCATCGCCACGATAGTGAAGCGCAGGCCATTGATCTCGACCGTCTGGCAGTTTTTCGTGTAGATGAACTTCGTGAAGCCGATATCGCGCAGACCGCGCTCCAGGATGTTCAGTGGAAAATCTGGCAGGAGGATGGTGGCCTCTTTCCAGACGTGGTCGCGCAGGAACTCGGGGTCGAAGTGGTCATGATGCGAGTGTGAGAGGTAGAGATAGTCAGGACACCGCAATTTTTCAATATCCACATTCTCATTGCTGGGAAAAGGAAACCACGAGGCAAAGTAGGCCGGGTTAAACCACGGATCACACAGTATAGTCCCGTGTTTCGTTTCAATAAATAAACCTGCTTGACCAAGAAATGTAATCTGCATCTATACTCCCCGTATGATTAGAATAGTTGTTTTCAGTGCTATGCTCTTTATATTTCGCTTTGAGAAGCAACAATGGGATAGCCAAGTAACCTGGTGGCGACGGTACTGAAGGCGTCAGAATCGCCGCTGCACCAGATCTGAAGACCACCGCCGTAGCCATGGAGATTCGCGTGACGAATTAACGCTTCCGCGTCCAGCACGGAATGTGTACGGCGCGCAACCGCTGATCCACTATCAATAATCTGAACACGGTGTTCTGTAATACGTTCAATGACGGGCCGCAGCGCAGGAAAGTGCGTACAGCCCAGCACAATAACATCGACGCCTCCATTGAAGAGCGGCTGAAACGCGTGCCGTACGGCTTCTTCGACGACCGGGCCATCCAATGCTCCCATTTCCACCAATGTCACAAGTTCGGGACAACCGACGGCATAGACTTCGATACCATCGGCGAACTCATCGATGAGCTGGCGTAAATAGAGTGCTTTGGCGGCCTGATTGGTTGCGGCAACGCCGATGCGACCTTTTTTGGTAGCGCGCGCCGCGGGTTTAACCGCCGGAACCACGCCGACAAAGGGTATGGGAAACGAGGCGCGTAAGGTATTGAGCGCTGCCTGGGAGGCGGTGTTACAGGCAACGACAATCAGTTTGGCCCCTTGCTCGATAAGAAACTGGCAGGCTTGCTGGGACAACTCGATAATTTCGGTGTCGCTACGCATGCCATAAGGGCAATGCGCGGTATCACCGAAGTAGACATAATTTTCGCAGGGTAATTCTCGCC
>VBHS01000190.1 GCA_005881295.1 Chloroflexota bacterium | reverse complement strand
TACTCAGCCACGCTATATCCTTGTGCCCTCGCCTCATCCTCGGAGACAAAATAGACAAGCTCCAGACCGTCATCGAGGGTTACCTCGATGGGATAGTAGCGTTTTGTACCCACGACACCGACAAAAGCTGCGTCGGCAGGCGTCACGACCTCACCTGTAGCCGGGTCAACGGCCTCTACAGTCGCTACAACGGCTCCTTCATTGTCCATGTAGACAATTTCACCTACGGGCTTTCCTTGTTCTCCTTGTCGCTCCCCACTGCGAACTTGTGATAGTTCAAATTGCTGCTCTGCCTCTAATGCCTGGCGTTCCAGACGTTTGCGTATCAAGAGATAGGTAACAACAGCAGCGATCACCAAACCGAGGCTGAAACCAAAGATTGTCCAGAAAGTACTGTTCCTTTTACGGTTTGGTTGCAGCAGCTGGTTGCTGCGCTTGGTGAGGTCGTGGCTCAGTTTCTTGCTACGTTTAGCTAACCTCCGCGTGACCTTTCTCCCGCGTTTAGTGATATCGCGTTGGACCCTACTTCCACGTTTAGTGATATCACGCGTGACCTTGCTCCCACGGGCAAGCAGATCTTGAGAAATTTTGCCACTTTGCGCTGCCAGATCTTCAGCCAGGTCTTCGCCGCGCTTGCGTAGATCCTGACTCCAATCTTGAGCCCAGTTCTGTAACTGCTGCGCTTGCGCGCCAGCACGCTGGCGAGTTGCGTAGGTCAGTTCATCCAGGCGCTGCCGTGACGAAACCTGGTCTGCCGTTGATGCGTCGTCTAATTCTGCACGCTTGCGGAAATAATCCATGATCGAGTTGACGATTGGAGCCACCATGGTCAGTGTGAGCAGGCTTACACGCAGCCAGCGCCCCCCAGATGTTTCTGTGTTGGTATTGTCATGGTTCATTGACCGTCTCCCTTCCCTCTGCTATATCAAGAAAGAAATGACGATGTTTCGATCAATAATCTTCGGTAGTGACCTCACTCAAGCGCAGCACGAGGCGACAGAAGTGCAGCATCGCGGCGGCGAATTCAAGATAGGCAGCATCGCTGGCCGCCGCTTGCTGGGTGACTGATGCGCGGCGGCGTAGAGCGCGTAACACAACGAGGACGTCTTCTTTGATGGCCGGGTCGATATCCCCGCGCTGCATCAGGCGAACTACCTGTATCACGATGGACTCGACTTCGCGCCGCATCATACGCAGGTCACTTAACCAGGCATCATCATCTTCATCTATATTTCTATGGCTAGCACTCTCCCAGATTGTATCGTCAGCGGATTGCGCTTGCCGTTTGGAAGTATCTTTATCCCGTAAGGGATGCTCTCCCTGTTGGTGGTCGGCCTCACTTATTTGTGTCGGTCGCAGGTGAGTCTTGGGTTCTTCCAGCGTTACCCCTAGCTCACGTAATAGTACAGCTAGTTCGTCTTCCCAGCTAGCCATCGAGCACCTTCCTTGTAGAACAACCAGGCAAATAAAACAGCGGTTTACATCACCTTTTTGGCCTGAAACCATATGGGCAGTGTAACATAGTGTGTCTATCTTGTAAATGACCCAAAAAGGTGATAAGAATGCGGCTTATTTTTTCTTTGGAGGTGGTCTCAGATTGAATGTTCTATCGGCGTTGATATCCCCCTTGAAGCTAAATGACTTCAGCCCATTCACAGCGCTTGCATCGATGGTCAGGTCGATAGTGGGGCTTAATCCGCTTTGCTTCTGTACAAGTATGGTATAAGAGGGCTGTCCATGCACTTTTTGCACAGCATGTGGCACATACCATGAAAGTGATATGGTGGAAATGCAGTTTTTCGGCGTTTCTGTAAGGCCACCCCACATGGCGCGGCCCGGTAGGTCGCTATTGAGTTCTGTGGGAGGGCCGAGGCTGTCGATGACCCAGGGAGTATTGAGGCCGCCGCGCATGCCGAGCGAATAGTTTCCATCGGGACAGTTGCGAGCGTTGCTGGGAAAGAATGAGTTATACTGGCCACAGCCGGTTGGCACAGTTGTTCCCGTATTCCCAAGCGCCGGTGAAGTCCTTGTGGGACCGGGACTGCAGAGTGGCTTCCCCGTGTCAAAGCCATCGCCGCCAGTCAGCTGCGCATTCCTGGGAGCGTAGACGCGGATATAATCGGCATAGGTGTCAAAGCCGTAGACAGGCCCTTTTTGCTGGTAGTCCAGGGTGATGGTCAGGTTGTGCGTCGCTCCTCCCTGAGCGTCCAGCGTCACGTTGTCCTGCTCTGTCGTATGCACATACTGGCTCGCTTTGCTGATACTGATATTCGCCTGTACGACCATGAAACCATCCTGTTTAGTGAACGTATCAATCGAGCCACTATAGCCATGGTCAGCCAGCCATGTTTCGGCGGCAGGATTGGTAAAGTAAATTTCCAGGTCCCGGGACTGAATATCTTTGATCGCGCCTTTGACGATTGCTATGAGCTGTTTTATTGTTGCATGACGAACGCGATCGAGCAGCAATTTACCGAGCGTCGAGGTAAAGGCTTTACGACCAGCGTGAGAATAATTCCCACTGATCTGTTTCTCGCGCGCGATAGCCGAGAAATCTTGTTGATAATAGTGGAGGCGCTCCTCTAGATTCTGCGGGGTAATCGTCTCGTTATAGCCTGGCACCTTGATTGGGCCAATAACATCGAGGATATGGCTAATTAGCGCGGGGGTGAAGGCAATATCGCCATCGACTGGGCCGCCGCCCTCGTCCTGGAAGAGCTGCATTGTCATGCGAGCAGTGGTTGGGAAGTCGCCTGACAGATTCGAGTCACGTATCCCCCAGTTGCCAAAGTTCATCCAGCTATATCCCGGTGGGGCATTACGTCCAATCGCTGTGCCGTTTTCAGCATAGTCGATCAGCGTGACATCGGTCAGGTTAAAGGGAGACATGCGCCCATCCTGTATCTGCAAGATGCCATACTGCCCTGTAAAACCACCGCCCGGCCGCAGCTCTGCCCGGTCCATGGTCTGTACGAGGAAACGCCGCTGGTGGCCAATACCCAATAACCAGGCAACAAGACCAACCATCCCCTGTGCCTGAATTATGGTATCTTGCGCAGTAGGCAACAGGTTCATTACAGAAACCAGTTGCTTTTTCTGGCTATCGCTGACAGGAAGATCTTTGATAGATACCTGGCTCATTTGTTGTTGTATGTCATCGATATAGTAGAGAGCATGTACCATCGAGCCGTCGATAGCAGCTACATCCGCGGCGCTGATGACCGGTTTCGTTGATCCGCTGGAGAGAGGTGAACCGTGAATGATGTTCGCGCCAATGAGAGCAACGCCACACAATTCATCTCCCATGCGCGACACGTCCAACGCGACCTGTACTAATTTTTGCCCCATACCCAGTTTATTGGAATACTGCGGCGCAAATTGTGTGATTGCCGCCTGCACATCGGTGCGATCTACCAGTTGCTGCAACTGTATGAAGTCGCTTTGCGCCGCTTTGAACTCGACCTGTGCCTGCGTTAAATTCTTCTCGTTGAGCGCTGCGGTAGGATCACTTTTTGAAACAGGAAGGAGACTTTTTACTTTTAACAGGTGATTGATGCCATCGTGGGCAATTCCGCTGATATTGTTGTATGCGCCATAGGCAGCAACGCCGGCACCTACCGGCACTAAGCCAAAGAGTATGATAGCAGCAAATATCGCGAAGCTGACAATTTGGAGAGAGCGCCGCTTTTTCGTGTGGACCTGCTCGTCGCGCATCCAGCGTTTATGGACTAAGCGCCGATGTATGGCGACAGCCCTCTTACCATCCAAAGCGGTGCGCCTGATGTAAACAGGCATGCTCAAAGGCGCAAGATGGGTAGGGGCGTAGGCGACAGGCAGCGTTTCCTTTGCGCCTTCTCCTCTGCCGTCGCGGGCCGAAAGAGCTGTCCTGGCTTCGTCCTTCTCTTCAACTAATATTCTCTCTACCTCGGTGATAGCATCCTGGGCATCGGTGGGTACCGTAACGCGTTCATCTTCCGTGCTGTCAGCGGAAGATGCTGGCTCTGTAAGCGTCTCATCGTTTTCCAGGGGAATTTGCACTGGCTCGACAGTCGCCTCGTCCCCATCCTGTCCCGCGGTGACATGCTCTACCTCTCCGCTTTCTTCGACATCGCCAGGTGTAGCCATATTTGCCGCGAGGGCTGCCTCCTCGCTCACGGCAGCTTGATCTCGTGATAGGGGCTCTAATTTGACGGTGGGCTCATCTAGCTCAGCAGTTGCCTCGACCTGTTCTTCTTCCTCTCGTGATAGAGGCTCTAATTTGGCAGTAGGTTCATCCAGTTCAGCGGCAGGTTCTCCAGATTCGGCAGGCTCTTCACCCTCTACTTGTAGCGCCGGCGTGGGCGGTGTTTCAGGAATACCGGCGTCATGCTGGAAGGATTGCTGGGAACGTTTAATGGCCAGCCGTTTCGCGGTATCATAGTCTTTGTCCTCAATCTCTTTGTCTTCGTCGGGAGAAGCAGGCGCTGCCGCCTGCGGAGCGGGAGGATTTACTGTGTTATCACTTTTCGTCTCGTGATTGAGGTTTTGCGTATCTTCTCCTGATATTCCAGAAGAAGGAGCTTCTGCTGCAGGTTGAGCAGCGTAATCTATTACATTTACGCCTGGCATGAGAGCCCGGAAGCCCCACGGAGAGCCGTCTTCGGCCTGCATCAAACATTGTTCGGCCAGCTGCAGGAGGCGCTCCGAGGAAATATGTTTGCGCAGCGTGATTTCATCGATGGAGATATTGCTTGTAAAATAATCTTCAATAGCAGATTTGCGTCTATAATATTTTTTCTTTGCTCGCGTACTCAGTGACCTGATATCTCCCTCCCGCCATGAGGAGATATCGCGCATTCGGTCAGCGAATTTTGGAGAATTTTCCACTCGCGCTCCTGGCAAGGTGCACCTCCGCGGTTTCATGTCTATTTATTACGCCATCTATGTTCGTTTAGAACATCTGTTTAGACTTTAGTAGCCGTGTGATGATATCTCTCAAGTTACAACCTACCCCCAGGTCATAGTCAAGTGACTATAACACACATCGGCTTATATCAAAAGCATATAAAACTTGCACCCTATAATTAGATGACGGTTGAAAACGCCAAAATGTTGCAAGTACACAGAAAAAGGACTATTTTTGTGCGGGTTGTGGGTTGCCAGCCCAAAACCCGCTCAAAAATTATTTGAGGCGGGCTTCTATTGCTCCCAATTGTTCTTTAAGTTTGCGGTTCTCCTCGCGTACCTGGTCAAGGTCTTTACGCAGTTGCTTCAATTGTTCATCGGATTTATCACCGCTGCGCAAGGCCTGGGCGGCCATACGCATATCGCGCTGCGCCCGGGTTTCGGTTTCATGACTGGCAACACGCTCCAGGACGCCGATCGCACGTTTTTCACCTAGCAACATGAGGGCACGAGATGAGACGGCACGCACCGGTTCCCAGTGGTCGTGTTCCACCGCGTTACAGAGGGCTGTTACAGCGCGCTGGCGCGCTTCTTCGCTGTAGAGATGCCGGTTGCGTGCCAGCGACCCCATGCCCGCGGCAACTGCAAAACGGAGTGTGATATGGCGGTTGTCATCGCCAAGATAGGCGACGGTAATATCGACCGCGCGGTCATCACCCGATTCTCCTAGACCCCGGAAGACGCCGCGCTGCACGGAATTGTTCCATGACGGGCGGTCGATCAATTTCTCCAATTGATCGACACAGCCGGCAGTACGGGTTTTTCCTAGCGAATGCGCCGCCGTACTTTCAACAATATAGCTGATATCGCCGCGCGCCAGCAGAGCCCACAGCGCCTGTGCGGACCGTTGCGCCAGTTCTGCCTGCTGGGGAGCCTGGTACTTGCCAAGGTTTGCTGCAATGGCGGTGCGGACCCGTGAGAGTACCGGCGTCGCAAATTCTTGCAGCCCCTGTAGCAGGATAGACTGTGCCCGTTCAGTGCCGATATCGCCCAGCGCATCGGCCGCAGCTACGCGTACGCCCCAGAAAGCGTCGTTGAACAGGGCTGACTTAAGAGCCTCTATGCTTTCGGAGCTGCCATCTTCGCCAAGCGCATTGGCAGCCTCGATGCGACCCAGCACATCGGGGTCGTGCGCGAGTTGATAACGCATCATCTTTGTGGAACGCTCGAATTTGAGCGTCTTGAGCAGCCAGCCGTTTGGATCGAAGCGCACCAGCAGCGGCTCGCGTTCCATGGGAATATAGTAGGTCTGCTCCACCTGCCCATCTTCACCCGACATCACGCGCATGGCTACTGTGCGCGTCTCCGTCGTGTGTTCATCTTTAGCGGCCTCGTCCGTGGCAGGAATGGTGAAAGCGAGGTCTACCGGTGTGACAAAACAGGGGGTGAGATCGTCAACTTGCTGCGTCTGCTTGATCTTCAACCTGGCCATGGAATGTTCTCCATCCCAGGAATAATTTACCTCGAACGCGGGATAGCCCCCCTGGTAGACCCACTGCTGGAAGTACTGTGCCAAGCTGCGCCCGGTTACTTCCTCGAAGGTTCGCTCCAGGTCCGCGGTGATCACCTCTCGCTCGCGGTACCGTTCGAGGTATGCTTTGACAGCGCGCCGGAACGTCGCATCACCAAGTTGGTGGCGCAGCATATGCAGGACCCAGGCGCCTTTGTTGTACATGTGTCCATCAAACAATTCAAAGCCATCGTTGTGGTAGACATTGTAGACGATGGGACGGCGATACTCTCCATCTTCACCAAGATAGCCTTTTTTGAGATTGAGCATCGATTGCTTAAAGTAGTCCGTGCCAAGGTCGTGCTCGTTCCAAAGTTCCTCAAAGTAGGTGGCAAAGCCTTCGTTCAGCCAACCATTTGGCCAGTCGCGGCAGGTCACGAGGTCACCGAACCACTGGTGTGCCAGCTCATGCGCAACCACTGGCACCAGGTCGAAGTCAAGGGAAGCACGCTCATCCATCAGGAGCGAGAAGCTATGGGTAGTCGCGGTGGTATGTTCCATGGCACCGGTATAATTTTCGACGACCGTTTGCGCATACTTATCGTAAGGATAATCGACGTCCGTATATTCCGCGAAGAAGCGCATCATCTCGGGGGTCTTGCCCATGTAGTAGCGCGCATCGTCTTTACGGTCGGGGCGCACATAGTAGTTGACTGGTTTCCCATTGTAGGAATCTTCGACGACTGCGAAGTCGCTGACCACCAGCGAAATCAGGTACGCGGCATGTGGAATATCATGGCGCCAGTGATGCGTCTTTGTCTCGCCTTGACCGGTAACGCTGATCAAGTTGCCATTAGCGACGGTCAGGAAATGGGCAGGGACCGTGACAATGATCTCAGTGGTGGCGCGATCATTGGGAGCGTCATGGCAGGGGAACCAGTAGCTGTGGTAGCGCGGTTGTCCAAATGTCCAGGCTTGCACCGGGCGCGTTGGATCCTCCGGCGCTGGTTTGATAAAATGCAGGCCGGTGCGCGGTTTCGCATGGTACTGTATATCAATGGTGAACTCTTCACCATGGTGGTAGGCCCGATCCAGGGTCACAGTGAGTTTTTTGCCATCATTGCTGAAAGGTAGCTCTTTGCCGCCATTCAGCGTGACGCGCTCGACTTGCAGGTCGATTGCATCAAACGAGACACTTTTGACCTCTTCATAGAGGGCGGAAAAAGTGGTGCTCACCGTGCCACTAACGGTTTCTTGCTCGAAGTCAAGCGTTATAACCAGTTTGACGTGTCTTACGTCAGCGGGACGATCGGGTGCATACTGCACATGGTCACCGGTGAGCTCAAATGAACGGGCTCTAGGTATTGGCGCCGACGCTCGATCATGCAATAAAAGCAGGCTATACTGGTGGTCGTTGAGCAGCATTGCTCGTGCGCGATTACAACCTTTCAAGAGATCCTCCTCTGTGTTCTAACCAGTTCGACTTCAACTCTTTTACTGGTTTTAACGTACATGTTATGCTATGGTATAGCTAAGCAAGGCAATTTACAATTTCTCACATCAGGGACCAACGGGCTCGTGCCCCTAAGCTCCAACTAATAAAAGGGTCTTGTCTCCTATGCAAAAAAAGACGGTGCGTATCAATAGATTTTCGCAAATGGTGCGATTTCTCAGGGTATCGAGATTACTTCTCTGGACGATATGGGTCATATACCGGGAGCGACGTCGTGTTCTTCGCGCTCGCCAACGCGGTAACTATGATGTTCATCCGAATATCGACGTGCTGGTCCAGGTACTTGTCGCTTTTCGTGTCACAGCCATCAAGCTTGGTGTGCTGATGATTAAGCTTGGTCAATTCCTGAGCTCGCGTGCCGACCTGTTACCGGAGCAGGCGCTGGCCGCGCTGAGCTCACTACAGGACGAAGTGCCGCCCGCACCGTTCAGTCATGTTGTTTCGGTGCTTGAGACAGAACTTGGAAAACCGGTTGAGCAAGTATTTAGCGTATTAGAGCGTAAATGTACTGCCGCTGCCTCGCTTGGCCAGGTGCATAAAGCTGTTCTCGCCTCGACTGGTGAAGAGGTGGCCGTAAAAGTTCAGCGGCCGAATATCGATCAACTGGTCAGCATGGATTTGAGCACGCTCAAATTTGTCATCTGGGTGATCAACCGCTTCGTGGATACGAGTGAATTCATCGACCTCATGGCCGTTTACAGGGAATTCAAACGCACCGTCTACGAGGAAATTGATTATGTCACCGAAACAGCGAATGCCAAGCGATTCAAGGAAATGTTCAAGGATGATCCGAGCATTTACATCCCTGGTGTGTATGAAGATTATACAACACGGCGTGTTCTTGTGCTAGAGTGGATCGACGGGATCAAGATAAATGACTATGCTGCTATCGAGGCGGCGGGAGTGAGCCGTCTTGAAGTAGCGAAACGCACCGTCAGAGCCTACTTCTACCAGTTCTTTAACGAGGGCTTTTTCCACGCGGATCCCCATCCAGGGAACATCTTTGTCCTGCCGGAGGGCAAGGCAGACAAAAAAGTGACGGTGAGCGAAGGGCCTGTGATAGCCTTTGTCGATTTCGGCATGGTCGGTTCGCTGACGAAAAATATGAAGAAGTCGCTCAAGGAACTCTTCTTGAGTTTTGTAAGCCGGGATTCGCGCGCGCTGGTCAGAGCCCTGAACAAGCTGGGCTTTATTGGCGAGGGGGCGAATATGGCAGCCATGGAACGCGGTGTCTCCCTGATGATGGAGCAATAT
>VBHS01000189.1 GCA_005881295.1 Chloroflexota bacterium | reverse complement strand
TTGTTATACTATGCTGAATATCTAGAAGTAGGCTTCTCCACTATCCGAGTCAAACAGGTGGATATGCTCGTTCTCGACGTGCAACTTCATCTTGCCGCCTACACTCGCTTCGGAACGTGGATTGAGCCGCGCAAGGATTGTCTTGCCGCCACTGGTCAAATACACCAGCAGTTCGCTTCCCAAATTCTCGACAACATCTACAGTACCATCGATGGCGGAACCTCTTAATTCTGGCGCGAGAAGAGACTGATCCTCAAGGCTCTCAGGCCTCAAGCCGAAGGTGAGATTTTTCCCCGCTGCCGCTCGTGCCTGCTCCTTATAAAGAGGCGGCACATCAACCTGGCCTATGTTCTCAAGCACGACCCTGGTGCTATCACCTTCAGTGACAACCTTCGCCCCGGGGAAAAAGTTCATTGACGGTGAGCCAATGAAACCAGCAACAAAGAGGTTCGAAGGATGATCGTAGAGTTCCTGTGGCGCACCAAGCTGCTGGATGAGACCGCCATTGAGCACGGCAATGCGGCTCCCCATCGTCATAGCCTCGGTCTGGTCGTGCGTCACATAAATAACCGTCGTCTGAATGCGCTGGTGAAGCTTGGTTATGTTTGCACGTGTCTCGACGCGCAATTTCGCATCCAGGTTGGAGAGAGGCTCGTCCATCAGGAAGACCTGTGGCTCACGTACAATTGCGCGACCAAGCGCGACGCGCTGGCGCTGGCCACCGGAGAGTTCCTTGGGCTTTCGCTTCAGGAAGGGAGTGAGGTTGAGAATTTCACCGGCCTCCTCAACCCGTTTCTTGATCTGATCTTTGGGGAAGTGGCGTAACTTGAGGCTAAAGGCCATGTTATCAAAGACGCTCATGTGGGGATAGAGTGCATAGTTCTGGAACACCATAGCAATGTCGCGATCTTTAGGAGCAACTCCATTCACGACCCTATCACCAATTAAGATTTCGCCTTCGGATAGGTCCTCCAGACCGGCTACCATACGTAGTAAGGTACTCTTTCCACAACCTGAGGGTCCGACCAGGACAACCTCGTTGCAACTGAACTATACAGCTGGGAGTCAACGGGACCTCTTCACGTCCTGCTTGCCATAGCTTCTTTCTCATGTCTTTTCACACAATCATCGGCTCTCACACAATCATCCGACTCTACAGGAGGGCCGATTTATCGCGCCCACCGCCGATTGATCGGCCATCAGGGATGTTCCGGTATCCGATTAACTTGGTTAAAACCCATTAGAAAAAAACAAAGAACAAACAAACGCTGGAAGAAGCATAACATAAAATAGCGCAGTTAAGCAAGCTGAACTGGTGCGCTACTCAGACTCTGGAGAGAAACAGAAAATCAAGGGACCTCTCAGGCCAATTCATCAATCTCATGCCTGGTAATGTAGCCAATTCAGTAAAGCGAATGATATACTTAATGTATACTGCTTGGCATTTTTTTTGAGAGGAGCCGCACAGAAATGGCATTGAAAAACTTCGAAGGAGCAGTTGCTGTTATTACGGGAGGTGCGAGCGGCATCGGCCTGGCAACCGCACAGGCGTTGCATGCAAGAGGCGCACATGTTGTCCTGGCAGATATCAATCAGCAGGGACTGCGACAGGCAGAAGAGCAAACGAGGCTACGCAATCCTGAAGCAATGGGCAACATCTCAAGTATCCCAACGGATGTCACGAACGAGCAGCAGGTACAGGCGCTGATGCAAAAAGCTACCGAAACCTTTGGGCGTATCAACCTCGTAGTAACATGTGCAGGTGTTGGACGCGGAGGCCCCATCGATCTCTTTACGTCGGCTGAGATGCAGACGATGATGAATATTAACTTCATGGGAACGTATCATTGTGTACAGGCCGCACTTCCCACGATGCGCCAGCAGCAGTCTGGCCATTTCGTTTTTCTCAGTTCTGTCGCGGGCAAACTTGGTGCGCCCATGCTCACCGGCTATTGCGCATCCAAATGGGCCATACGGGGATTCTCAATAGCGCTCCGAGCTGAACTACACGGCAGTGGTATCGGTGTGACCACCGTCTATCCCGCCTGGGTAGATACTCCTATGATTCACCAGGGAGAGGACGCTACGCAATTGTTGAATGTGCAGGTCCTACTCACCGCAGACCAGGTCGCAACGGAAATACTCCAGGCGGTGACGGAAGACCGCCGTGACTTAACTCTGGCTCCCAACCCCGACATTGCTACCATACTCCAGATTATGAAAGAGGACCCGGATAAAGCAGAACAACTCTCCGGTGAGGCTTTTCAGCAGAGGTTGGCAAAGATCGCTGCTCAACAACGAGGTTAAAGGCGCAACTGAGTAATAGAACGGCTGGTAACAAATGCAGGATCATGGTTACTATGGCCCGGGTAGCGCGACGTGGAAGATCGCCAGTGAAACAGTAATTACCCTCGGCGGTACCCGCGCAGTCCTGATGCAAATAGCTCATCCCCTTGTCGCTATGGGGGTAAGCGAACACAGTAGCTATATGACCGATCCTTTTGCCCGCACAGAACATACTTTTGTGCTAGGCCAGTTGCTCACCTTCGGCTCTGTCGCCACAGCCCGGGACGCCGCCCGCACTATAAACCGACTCCATACACATGTCCACGGCAAACTAAACGATTCAGCTGGAGCCTATAGCTGCGGTACCCTCTATAGAGCGCGCGATCCCGAATTATTGCTCTGGGTTCATGCTACCCTGATCGATACCATCTTATTTACTTATCCCATTTTTATCGGCCCCCTCAGCTTGCTAGAGCAGGAGCAGTATTACCAGGAGTCGAAGACATTAGCGCACTTGCTTGGACTATCCCCCGTTTATATGCCTGGCACGGTGCAAGATCTTCGCCAGTATGTCAATGATATGGTGTATAGTAATCGCCTGGCAGCGACGCCTCAATCACGCCAGCTGGCCCAACATGTGCTTTTTCCACGTATTCCATCCATTCTGCGTCCTTTCTTACACTTGAATGCCCAGTTTACTACTGCGCTCCTGCCCCAGCCCATCCGTGAAATTTACGACCTTGAATGGAGCGCCCGGCAGCAACGAGCCTTTGAACTGTCGACACGCACATTGCGCGCAGTTGTACCTCGACTGCCCTCATCCCTCCGCATATTACCCATTACACAGCGTTTGATGCTCCAGGGAAACCTGAGCAAGCGAATGAGCGCATAGGAGCAAGGATGAAAGTCCAATTCGAAGAAATGTTTCCCTGGGAGCTGGCGCAAGCCATAGCGGAAGCGCCTATTTGCTATCTGCCCCTAGGGGTGTTGGAGTGGCATGGTGAACACAATGTCATCGGGCTCGACGCTATCAAAGCTCACGCAATCTGTATCCGTGCGGCTCAACTATCGGGCGGCGTCGTTGTCCCTCCCTTGTATTGGGCCACAGACTATCGTGAGGACCTTGAGGACGGAAAGTATCTCACGGGAGGAGTTGAGAAAGGCGAACGCTATCACGTTCCGGGCAATATGTTCTGGCTGCGGCCCACCACCTACCTCAACCTGCTCCTGGATATCTACGAGACTATGCGACGACGCGGGTTCCGCGCCATTCTCGCCGTGAGCGGTCACTGGTCAGGCGATACCCTCACCGTGATACTCACGAGCGGCCAGCAGTTCCTCGCGCACAATCCAGAGATGAAATGGCTGATGCTTACTGATCAAGAGGTGGTTCCAGACGTACACTACCCACATGAACATGCTGCCGGAGGTGAAACATCACTGCTCATGTTCCTGCGACCAGACCTGGTAGATTTGAGTAAGACATTCGAGACGGATAGATCTCTAAAAAGCTATTACGCCAGTGAGCCGGAGCATTTACGCCGCCGTCGCGAAACTGATTACAGGTATATTGGAGTCCTTCTCCCGGATGATGACGGCTCAAATGATCCAGAGTTGACCGCCAACGTAGAGAGAGGCCAGATGCTCTTCAAAGTGATTTCTGCGCGGATTGCCGACCGCGCGAGAGCATTACTGCATGGATGAGATACAGCCTTCGCATATCCTTGCAATAGTCCAGCCGCTTGTGTTATAGAAAATGAAGATAGTATCGCAAGGCAAATGCACAATAGAGGATAGAAAGTCACATGTTAAACCAATCACAGCACCCGGCTGAACGGGCCGAAACGCAACAACAGCTTCCTCTCACGTTGATTATCAACGATCACCCCTATGAGGTAGCGGTCAACCCCAAAGAGATTTTTCATGAGGCGCTGGAACATGTCCTGCCACAAGGATTACTGGTTGGGCATCGCATTCGCATCAGCACGCCGGCTGGCGACGAAGTATTTCCCGATATGTTTATCGGTGAAAGCGTCACACACTTTCAAACACATACATTTCACGTTGAAGCCATCCCTCTCAGTAAGATGTCAACGGGAACAGGCCAGCAAACATGGAAAAACTTTGGTTTCGACCACCTGGCCATTACCGTCGCCGACCGCGCCGATGCGAAAGCCTTCTTCAGCGAGGTACTGGGGATGACTGTCGTCCGGGACGACCGGCACCAGTTAGTACTTACGACGGGAAACACTGCACTTTTCTGCTTCGATGCCGAGAAAGCACCCCTCTCCGATGGCCTGCCAAGCCGCTGGCACCATATCGGCTTTGTCGTCGACAACCTGGATGCCGCATACTATCATCTGGCCTACCATGCTCAGCTTCGTCGTGAGCGTGTTGGGGATGGTTCTGGTTCCATCGCTTCGGATTTCACCCTTCTCGAGCGCAATGAACGCTGGTCGCTCTATTGCCACTATCGTAACGGCGACACCCGCCTGATGATCCAGCTTTCAGAGATCAAAGCGGAGAGCCGAGGTTTCAAAGACCCTCATTACTTCTCCGACCATATGTACGATTACCTCAGTGGACAATACGGAGTGCGCTTTGAGAACGAAGAACAACAGAAAGATTAGTGAGAGACTACGCCCGACACAAAAAAGGCTAGCATAATCATACAGCTAATAATAAAAGCTACAAGCAATCGAAGGGCTATGCCGGAAAAAAGCCTCGAGAAGCGCCGGCTGCCCCTTGTTGCGGACATCTGCGCATCGATTCTATTCGTCGCCATAATACATACTCCATAATTCTATTGTACTTATTATCCAGATGTTCGCTCTATCCACCTCACCTACTATGTTAAACGGCTCTTGTCACAGATGTTAACCCAATGGCGCAATTTGGGGAGCAATGGGAGATTACCTCTTTCTTTTTGATCGACACTCCTCACACTCACAGCTCGCCCGTAATTTCTCATATGTATAGATACCAGTTTTATGGCCATCCTCCCAGATCGGCGTGAGACCATAACGTCCAACCGGTTGAATATCTACCAGCGTCGTCTCCTCAGTATTCAGGCTCTGTTTACTCTGCAGCATCCCAGGCTGGCCACCTTCACCAGCGCACCAGGCACAGGGGCATGCCCAGCGTAGCGCCTCCCAACCATGGATACTTTCATGTTCATCACTCCAGCTTAGTATGAGCTGGCGATTCTCTTCGTCCAATAAAAACGAGGTAGGAACAGGATGATTATATTGACTCATAAGAGTAAATTCCTCTCTTGTATAATAAATTTTTATAATGAAATCTCTTGACACACCTTATTATATGCCTTTGTATGAACGCAGTCTATGGTATCCTTCTTGAACTCCACTTTCATCTATCCTTAAAATATCTCATCTGCGAATCTCGTTACCTCGATGCCCAAATCACGTTCTAGCATGTAGATGATAGTAGACAGATCTCATCTGGACATTACAGTATCAACCCTTTTGATATCATATAGAAGTATTGTAGAAGTATTGCAGGGAGTAACGGAAGATGGCCCAATTGCAATTGATCCTCCTCGTGGGAATAACCAGCCTCTTAGCAGCCCTGATAGGGGCGCTGATTGCCTTAAAGTTACAACGCAACTACGTAAAAAGGACGCGAGTGCACCTGCAAGGCTGGGAGAATGCTCAGGAAAGCCACCAACGTACCTGGGAAATGCAGCAAGAGAAAAACGCCGCAGAACTGAAGAAAGAGTTCACCCGGCAGTTGGAACAGGTTCAACAGGATTGGGAAGAGTGGAAGGTCAGAGACAGGAAGCGCATCGAGACATTAGCCAGACAGTATGAAGAGTCAGAAATCCAGCTGCATGTGAAACGCGAATTAGCGCGTTTACCTCTCGTTGAAGATGCACCTCTGATTCTGGATGCCAGGCATCTACATCGACACAGCTTCCCTGGCTGGCAACCCCCAACACTCCAGGGAGCCAATCTCTCTGACTATGATTTCTCCCATCGCTTCCTTGGACAGGCAGACCTGCGCAATGCGCAACTCAAAAGGGCAAATTTCTATATGGCAGACCTCTCAGGTGCTTGTATGGCCGGGGCTAATTTATCCGGCGCATATCTCGCTGGCGCGAACCTTTCGGGTGCGGACCTGCGGGACGCGACGTTGACCGGTGCCAATCTACTGGTAACCGATCTCCAGGGAGCCGTGCTGATTGGCGCGAACCTGCTTGGAGTGCGCAACCTCACAGCGCAACAACTCGATACAACCATTTATGATGCAACCACACAGCTAGATGTTGAGGAAGAGGGCACAGATCCTCGTCTGCACAGCATCCAGCCTGTTGTGCCATCACCCTCCTCAACGCCAGAGGTCGCGGAACAACCACCTTTTGTGCCAACAGAAAATCCTGCCCCGGTCGACAACACTTCTTTCGCCGCATCACAAGAGGTGGAACTTCCAACAGTGACACCCGTTATGGAGTCACCCATTATCATGCAGGCGGAACCTGAACTTTCGTCGCCACCACCATCAAGTGATCTCCCGCTCGGCCCAGAGGTGGCAGATCTTCAATTAAATACACCTACTGATGGTTTTGATACAACCACTCCCAGGCCAGAATATAACGGCACTGGACGAGCAAAGGCAAGTTAACCAGTTCAGCCACGCCTGAACCGGTGTCGGTAACACGCCATATATGTAGCCCTTCGTGGAGAGCGCATAGAGTGCCCTGCCACTACCAGGCGCCGCTTCAATAGGAAGACAAAGGCAACCTCCTCTCTTTGTACTTTGTGCTATACTACAGCATCGGGTTGGGTAAGGAAGAACTCCTGAGAAGAAAAAAGAACTCCTAAGGAGAGAACGATATGACCAGCGAACAGCATTTACCCCTAGCAGGTAAAGTCGCCTTAATCACGGGCAGCAGCCAGGGTATTGGCCTGGCAACTGCACAACGTCTTGCAAGGAATGGGGCCGATATCGTCATTAACTATCGTAGTAATGTCACGGGTGCCGAGTCCGCTAAAGCCACTATCGAAGAATTAGGAAGGCGTTGCCTTGCCATAAAGGCCGACGTCAGCCAGGAAGAGGATGTTGCTCGGCTCTTCGCGGAAGCAAATCAATCTCTTGGCGCCATCACCATTCTTGTTAACAACGCGGGAACCACGCGTGACAAACTTATCCTACAGATGACACTTGCCGACTTTGAGCACGTGATCGATAATAACTTGCGCTCAGCATTCCTCTGCACGAGAGCCGCTCTTCGCGGAATGATGAAGGCACGCTGGGGACGTATCGTCAATGTCTCATCTGTCGCGGGCCTGCTAGGTTCGGCAGGCCAGGCAAACTATGGAGCATCGAAAGCGGCCATCATTGCACTAACCCTGAGTACGGCACGCGAAATGGCCAGTCGTAATATTACCGCCAATGCTATCGCCCCAGGCTTCATACCAACAGAACTGACCTCTGCACTGACAGAGCAACAACGCGATTTCATCCTTAGCTCCACACCGCTAGGCCGTTATGGTAGCGCTGAAGAGGTAGCGGCAGCTATCAGTTTCTTTTGTTCCCCAGAAACAGGCTACATAACGGGACAGGTCCTCTGTGTCGATGGCGGCATGGCTATCCATATCTAAAAATTACACGGCAAAGAGGTGAAACAAAATGGGTAATTCTTGTCTCTAAAACGGTAATCTAACTTACCTAAAAGGAGGTATGCATCGATGGGATTGACGGAAACAGAGGAAACCAACAAATTCACATTCGAGGCATTTGCAGCACACCCTTTTTACACAGAGGTCAATCGTACCCTCGTACAGCAAGCCCTTGCCCACCTCTCATCCCGATCTGCTGAAAATCCAATCACAATTGTAGACATGGCCTGTGGAACAGGAGCTGTCACACGGCTGATCGCGGAGGAAATGGCACACCAGGGAAGGCAGATACACCTTATCGGTGTAGATCCATCCGCAGAGGCCCTGCGGCGCGCTCAGAAAGGCATGGAAGGCATGTGCGTGAAAGCAGAATTCATCCAGGGAGATGCGGATGACCTTCCCAGCATCGTCCACAATGTAGACATGGCCTTCTTTTGCAATGCCATTCACCTCGTTCCCGACAAACACTCGGCATTTCAACGCATGGCGTCCATACTTGTTTCTGGTGGCATCTTTGCTTGTAACAGCGCTTTCTATGAGGGCACCTATGTCCTGGGCACCGAACGATTTTATCGACTATGGACACGGCGGGCAGTTAGCTGGTTACGTAAAGAACATCCAGATGTACACTTGTCACGCGAAACGAAGGCGGTAGCTATGCAATGGCTGACACCAGAAGAATATGTTGCTTCGCTCAAGGAAACCGGTTTCAATCAGGTCGAAACGACGAACCAGGATGTTCTTATCTCGTTAGATGCCTGGAGAGACCTGGGTCAATACTGGCTCTTCATCGAGGGTGCTCTACCGGGAGTTCCCCTGGCTCAAGGAGCTTCAGCGCTCGAAAACGCCGTTTACCAGGCAGGGCAGGAATTGGGCCTGACAGAAGTAGCGCGCACCTGGTTACAAATCATTGCAACAAAGGCATAAGAACAGAAGCACCCTCCTTATGTGCTACAATAAATACATAAGGGTCTCTGCTGAGAGATACCATGAAGCAATCATGATCAATCATGTTTCATAGGAGTCAATGTGCATGCAATGGGCTGTCGCTATAGCTGCATTTCTCGCCTCAGCCGTTGAATTTGTCGAAGCATTCACCATTGTTCTTGTAGTTGGAGTAACCATTAACTGGCGTAGCGCGTTAGTAGGCGCTTTTGCAGCTGCTGCTACCCTTGCTGTTATTGTTGCCACCCTTGGAGTGGCGCTGGTTCAATATGTACCTATCGACGTTTTACGCCTCGTTGTTGGGATCGTTCTCATACTTTTCGGCCTGAAATGGCTCAAAAAGGCCATCCTTCGTTATAGTGGACTCAAGGCCATCCACGATGAAGAAGCAATATTTGAAGAGACACGGGCCGAGTTGCGCGCACGTGGCGAAATGATTGCTCCCCGCTTTGAACCTTTCGCCATAATTCTCTCCTACAAATCCGTCCTCCTTGAAGGACTTGAAGTCGCTTTCATCGTGATCACCTTCGGCAGCAGCTCGGCAACGAACGCATGTAACAATGTCTGTGGTATTAACTCGGCAGCCATAGGGGCAGCTGTTGCCGGTTTATTGGTGATCATTGCCGGGGCGGTAATACGCGCACCGTTGACGAAAGTTCCAGAAAATACACTGAAGTTCGTGGTGGGTATCATGCTGACCTCATTTGGTACCTTCTGGGCGGGTGAAGGATTCCTTGTGAGCTGGCCTGGTGCAGATGCCTTCATCCTCGTTCTGGTAATCATCTACCTGCTGGCCTCTTTTCTACTGGTTACATACCTCAAGTCATACAAAAAGCGCCGCCTGGCCTCGTCTGAACCAGGCACTACCTCACCGGTTTCGGCAGAAAAGCACGAGGAGGTGCATCCATGAAAGTAATCAAAGCCATCTACAACTTTCTTGTTGGAGATATGATCATCCTGGTTGGCATTCTTCTCGTCGTGCTTCTGCTGGCTATAATTGCTAACGTCGCGGCCTTGTCACCGCTTCGAGTAATATCAGGCCCCATTCTCATTATTGCAGTACTCAGCGTGCTCACCGCTACCCTCTTACGCGAGGCAAGAGCGAACAGGTAGAGCCTGTTCTTCCCCGCTACATTGAGAATAAAAGAGTTGGATGGAGTCCATATCTACTGTTCGCTAAGTGGTGAG
>VBHS01000188.1 GCA_005881295.1 Chloroflexota bacterium | reverse complement strand
CTGCCTTGAGCAAAATCTGCTTCTGAGAAACTAACAAAGCAGTATTAACAGCGTGTTCATTGAATCATTTGTCGATAACACTGCCATTCACCGTGGGGAGCCGCTCTCTCCCAGGACCTTGGGCACGAAACGTTGTAAAGCGTTCGGCTGGGCCGAACAGGCCCAATGCATCTATTCATTCCATCAGGAAAGAAAGTGACAGCAAACAATACCCTGGCGAAGTCATTCGAGGCCGTTTTGCACAGGGGCCATGTTGTGTGTTATATTTCATAGTATCGATATAGTACTTTGATTGTCATTAAATAGCGTGTATCTTGTTCGCCAGGGGAGCTTGGGAAAGCCAGGCTGAGAGGGTGGCCTATTCTATCGCCACCGACCGGTTGAACCTGATCTGGGTAATGCCAGCGCAGGGACGGACAGCAACATCATGTTGAAGAAGTCTTTATCTCAGGGGTGCTGGCATGTGCTGGCACCCCTTTTTTGTTGCTCTGGCATGTCAGGGAAAGGTTGGCATTCGGGGTGCGCTTAAGCAGAAAGCGGATAGTGGATGCCGCCAATCTCGCTGTATTCAAAGAGATATTCGATATTGCAGGAACCTGATCTGGATAATACCAGCGGAGGGAAGCGGCACACGGTCTGTCCAATAGTTTTCCAGTGAGCAGTACTTACAAGACCGCAATCCTCCATATCGGGATTGCGGTTTTTTTGTTGTGTTTGCTCAAAACGGAATTGGAATCTATCTGGAGGTGAGGAATATGGAACCTCCCAAACTATTGGTACAGGGAGTCTCTAAGATCTTTCGCAATGGACGACAAACCCTGGATACCCTTGCATCGATCGACCTGGTCGTCAATAACGGTGAATTTGTGACGGTCATCGGACCAAGTGGTTGTGGCAAGAGTACACTTTTTAATATCGTTGCGGGGGTGGATCAGCCCAGCGAAGGTATAGTTGCCATTGATGGTGATGCTCAAGGAACGCGCGCTGGGAAAGCTGCTTATATGCCTCAACAGCCACTTCTCTTGCCGTGGCGTTCCGTCGTTGAGAATGTCATGTTGGGTTTGGATGTGCGTCGTGTCCCACGCAAAAAAGCAGAATTCCAGGCTCACGAACTGCTCAAACGTTTCGGGCTAGCCGATTTTGCCCAACATTATCCGGCGACACTCTCGGGTGGAATGCGGCAGCGGGTGGCGCTGCTCCGCACAGTGCTGTTCAACTCCTCATTTTTATTACTGGATGAACCATTCGGAGCGCTAGATGCGCTTACCCGGCTTTCGCTCCAGATGTGGTTGCTCGACGTCTGGCAGACCTTTCATTCGAGCGTCCTCTTTATCACGCATGATGTGCGTGAAGCAATCTTACTGTCGGACCGTATTTACGTGCTCAGCTCGCGCCCGGCACGGGTGTTGCGTGTCGTTGAAGTCGAGTTGCCGCGCCCGCGCCGCTCGGAGCAACTGGCATTGGCGCAGGCTGTGCAGTTGGAGCAGGAGCTTACCGCGCTTTTGATGAAGGAACAACAAGTATGAAATTACGTTGGTTGGCCGGTTATGGGCCTGCATTTGTGTCAGGTGTGACGATATTGGCGTTTTGGGAACTGTACGTACGTTCTGGACAGATCAGCGCAGAAGTCCTGCCTACGCCAATCGCCATTGTGCAGGCTTTGATTGATCACTGGGATGTGATCTCCGTACACACGCTGCAAACTCTCTTAGAGACGGTGCTGGGCATGGCCGCGGCGACGGTTTTTGGTCTACTCCTCGCGATAACACTTGAAATCTCACGGTGGTCGCGGCGAGCAATCTATCCAGTCCTGGTGATATCTCAGACGATTCCGATCATCGCCCTGGCGCCCTTGTTGCTCCTCTGGTTCGGTATTGACCTGGGTCCGAAGGTCTTTGTTGTCGCGCTCTACTGTTTCTTTCCTATAGCCGTTGCGTGCGCTGATGGGCTTGCCGATGCTGAGCCAGAACTGATCAACCTCTTAAGAAGTATGCGCGCGTCGCGCTGGCAGATTCTCTGGCTTGTGCGTTTACCGGGAGCGATGCCGTCGTTTTTCTCTGGCCTGCGCATTGCCGCGACATATGGCGTGACGGGTGCAATCTTTGGGGAATATGTGGGAGCGTATCAAGGTCTGGGTGTCTACATGCAACTCTCGTTCAACTCTCATGCGATTGTGCTGGTTTTCGCGGCAATTCTCGTCACCGCGGCGCTCAGCCTCCTGCTTTTTGGCCTCGTATCCTTGATCGAGCGCATTGCTTTACCGTGGTATCACGGGTCTGCGATCCATAGGCTCTGAGTTCATATCCTGTTACCCGGCAGCCGGCGGGTTGCCCAATTCATAGAGAAAGGAAACTGTGATGAATACTCGTCTTCGTCTCCTCGCAAGTATAGGTATACCCCTGTTACTGATTGTTCTTGTTGTAGGCGCTTTCCTCTGGCAGCAGCATGTCGCCGGTACGGCTGCAAGTCCGCATGGTACGCAAAAGATGACGACGATGAAACTTGCGCTGGACTGGACGCCGAACACAAACCACACAGGTATCTATGTGGCCCTTAAAAAGGGTTGGTACCGCGATGAGGGTATCAATCTACTCGGGTATAACGCGACCAAGAGACCTGAGTGGCAAAGTGTACGGGGGCTTTGGCGCGCCATATGAATCAGCGGTAGTGGGTGAGATCATCAAGCAGGATGGTGGAACAGGTCAATTTAAGAATGTGACGTTGAATGTCGACGCTATGCAAGCGCTGGAGTCGCGCCGCATCGATTTCGTGTGGGTGTTTGAGGGTTGGGAAGTTATCCAGGCGCAGCGTGCAGGCGTTAAATTACATATCTTTCCTATCACAAACTACGGCGTCGCTGATTACTATACGCCCAATATTATCACCAGCCCCAACGAGATCAAACAGAAGCCGGATCTATTGCGCAGGTTTATGGCCGCGACCGCGAAAGGATATGAATACACTCGAACGCATGCACAAGATTCAGCGCAGATGTTGCTGAGCGCTAATCCGCAGGGTACATTCCCAGATCCAGGCCTGGTGGTTGCCAGTCAGGAGTTTCTCAGCCCGCGCTATGCCGACCGGGGTCGGAAATGGGGCTGGCAGGATGCTGCCGCCTGGCACGGTTATCCACAATTTATCATCAACTCTAACGGTATAGATGATGCAGCGGGTCACCCCATCCATTCCATGGATTTTAACCGCCTATACACAAATCAGTTTCTAGCTTGATGGAATATGTGTGCGGTAGCAGGAAAAAATGTAGACTCAACTTTTGAATTCTTGCAATGGATGTGTCATACTATCCAGTAGTTGGAAGGAATCAGTGATTTCGTGGAAATCACTCATGCGGTACAGTCAGGCTGGAAAACCACTGGTTGTCCTGGAGAGGTGAAGGTCAATATATATGGCGCAATCTGATTTACGAGTGAACGTAGAAGGCTTTTCTCAAGGCCAGGAATCTCAACCAGTTGATCTCGCCGAGCGAAGATTGCGCCGCGTGAGTGCCTGGTTTCTACTCTTTCTAGTTTTGCAGGCAGAACTTGGATTGGCGTGGGATAGGAACTGGCATGATACCATTGGACGAGATACCTTCTGGATACCACCACATATCATGATGTATACGGGGATAGGAGCGGCAGGACTCGTGGCTCTAAGTGTAGTACTGCTCGATACCCTGCGCTACTATAGGAAGGCGCCAGGAGTTGACGACGCTTCGACGGTGTCTATCTTCTGGATATTCCACGCGCCAATCGGTTTTATTATCCTGGGTTTTGGGGCCTTAATCGACCTGGTGGCCGCACCTTTTGATAACTGGTGGCATTCCTTGTACGGGATCGACGTGACGTTGTGGTCTCCCTTCCACCTGATGGGAACTGTTGGCGGGTTGATTGAAGGGCTGGGTATCATCTATATCTTTGCTTCAGAAGTTGGGGTTGAGCGGCGGAAAGAGCCTTCTCCACGTCGCTTCCTGGGGCTGAATGGGCTTGAATGGGGAGCGCTGGCAATCTTCGCCGGGTTAATGGAACTGATACTGCCGACATTGACGGCGTTCAACTCTATAGCGCCTGGTACCTCGCAATGGCTTCTTCTGACGTACCCACTTCCGCTGGCTTTATCCGCTGGATTCTGTTTAATCGGCGTGACCAATTTCATACGCAAACCAGGCACTGCAATCCTGGCGGCATTGCTTGTCTGGATTCTGGCGCTGGGAACGCAGGCTTTCGTACCATGGGCATTGCATACCTTTGTATCAATGTTTGGGTTCAGGTTTCGCTACACAGATCGTTTACCTGCCTACAACCTGGTCCTTGCCCTTCTACCACTGCTTTACCTGATTTCAGCAGTGATGGTTGAAGGCTTCGCCTACTGGCAACGCCGGCGCGGCAAGTCAATTGAGGAACCCCTGCAAAGGGTGTGGGTGTGGTTCCCTGGTATCCTCATAGGGCTGACAGCTTTGCTGATCCCACCTGCAGTAATGCATCTTCTCATGGTGTTTATACCGCTCGATAAACTCCCCTGGGGGACAGCAGTGCTTGCGCCCGACTGGCTCAGTGTATTATTTTCGGCTCCTCTCGCACTTTTGGCAGGAGTAATAGCTGCGATAGTTGGAGCGGCTTTTGGCGAGATTTGGTATCGCTGTAATGGACAATAGAGCATTATGTCTTAAGCTCTCGCGAATTCGTATGTATGATAAGTAATAACCCACTTTCAAGGGAGACCCAGGCCTGTTCCTGTTCCAGGACGTTGCTCACACCTCGTGGCCTGCCAAAATGCAGCGTCTCCCCACGCAATGGATAGTATAGCCCGATGGTGTGTACGCCCGTAGCATTTCCGGTGAGTGGAAGCAAGGAGAGTAAATCTCCGGCCTGTCCGTTGATCGCTGCCTGTCCTTGCCCACGCAATAGCCAGCAGATCGCCGGTCCATCAACAATGCGTAGGGGCACAACCTCAAAACCTGCCAGCAGCAGTATATTCGCCATCGTGTGATCGAAGCGTTCACCGCCAAGTCCACCGAGCAATGTAATCGCGCTGGCTCCTTCCTCTATCGCTGCCTGGACGGCAAGCTCGGTATCGGTCTCATTTTTTTCAACTGCAACCTGTACTATGCGGCTTCCCCGCGTTTTCAGTTCTTGTAATCGAGGAGCATCCAGCGAGTCGAAGTCTCCAACAATGATGGCAGGAGTGCAGCCGTAGTGGAGCGCAGTTGCTGCTCCACTATCGGCTGCGATGACGAGATCGGCGGAAGCAATTGCAGCGGCAACAGCTTCTCCCGGTTGTACAGCTCCTCCAGCGAATATCACAGCGTGCATATTATCTAATCCTTTCAAAACAACCGCCTCCTCATAATACCTTTCGGCTACCTTTCGTAGCTACACCTTCTCTTCCTTCGTTATATCATCTAGCATGATAAAATACTTGGTAGAGGTATAAAAAAATATTGTATGTCTTTTCTCAGTAAAACGAATCAACCTCGCTCATGGGGGCGCTATCCAAAGGTTACTCCCGCTGAGGTACAATCGGTTTTCTGGCGCAGTGAATTGCCCAATATTGCTGATTTTGAGCAGCCAGTGCTGCCTTACGCGTATGGGCGAAGCTATGGCGATAGCTGCCTGAACGAGGGCGGGGTGTCCCTGGATGTGAGTCACCTGCGACGTTTCATCTCTTTTGACGAAGATGAGGGCCTTTTATGCTGTGAGGCGGGCGTATCGCTGGCGGAAATCCTTGAGCTAATTGTGCCGCGCGGCTGGTTTATTCCGGTCTCGCCGGGCACGAGGTTTGTCTACGTTGGTGGAGCGATCGCCAACGATGTGCATGGCAAGAATCATCATAAGGCGGGCACCTTTGGCTGTCATGTCACCCGTTTTGAACTCCTGCGTTCGAATGGAGAGCGTCTTATCTGTTCCCCCCACGAGAACACAAATTTGTTTCAGGCTACTATCGGGGGCCTCGGTCTCACTGGCGTCATCCTGTGGGCTGAATTTCGCTTGAAGCCTATCGTCAATCCTTTCATCGATATGGAGCGCATCCAGTTTTCATCGCTCGACGAATTTCTGCAGATTTCCGCCGAAACGGACCAGCAGTATGAATATACAATGTCCTGGGTTGACATCTTGATTGGTGGGCAGAACCTGTGTAGAGGCATTTTCATGTGCGGCAATAACGACCAGTCAAGGTCACTGGCATCGAAAAAGACCGGGAGGAAGCTGCCGCTCACAGTTCCTTTCGATCTTCCCTCTTTTGTTTTGAATTCGTTGACGGTCAAGTCTTTTAACGAATTGTTCTACCACTCGCAACTCAGCAAAAGGGTGCACAAGGTTGTACCGTACGAGCCGTTCTTTTATCCGCTGGACTCCATTCACGAGTGGAATCGCCTCTATGGCAAACGTGGCTTTTTACAGTACCAGTTTGTAGTGCCCTTCCAGGATGGTTTTGGCGCAATGAGAGAGATTATTGGGCGCATACGGCGCTCGGGCGAAGGGTCATTTTTAACGGTTCTTAAAACATTTGGTACGATACGATCTCCTGGGATGCTCTCATTCCCCCGGCCAGGTATAACCCTTGCCCTGGATTTTGCCTATGGTGGTCAGAAGACATTACAATTGCTCGACGAACTCGATAAAGTTGTGCGTCAGAGCGGAGGGGCGGTCTATCCTGCAAAAGACGCGCGCATGAGCGCGGAGAACTTCCAGGCGTTTTTCCCTAGATGGCAAGAGTTTGCCCAGTATGTTGATCCACACTTCTCCTCCAGTTTTTGGCGACGTGTAAGTCATGCTCAAAAGTTAGTGATGGTATAAAAGAATATGAGAATATTGATTGTAGGGGCAACCTCGGCCATCGCCCATGAAACAGCCAAGCGCTTTGCGAAGGATGGCGCCGAGTTTTTCCTGGTTGCCCGCTCCCCCGAGAAACTAGAAGACACCGGCAATGATCTGAAGGTGCGTGGCGCGAAGCGTATCGAGACATTTTTGCTGGATGTAACGGATCTTGACCGCCACCAGGAGATGATCGAAACTGCTATTTCGACACTCGACGGGCTTGACATGGTGCTGATTTCCCATGGTACGTTAGGGGATCAGCAAAAATGCCAGGTTAGCGTTTCCGAGACACTGAAAGAATTTACCACTAATTGCACCAGCGTGATCTCCCTTTTGACGATCCTGGCGGGTTATTTTGAGCAGCAGAAGCGCGGCTGTATCACAGTCGTCTCCTCGGTGGCTGGTGACCGCGGCCGGCAGAGCAACTATGTGTATGGAGCAGCCAAGGGCGCGTTAAGTGTTTTCTTACAGGGGCTACGCAACCGGCTGAGCAAGTCGGGAGTCGCAGTTGTGACTGTAAAGCCCGGCCTTATCGATACACCTATGACTGCTTCGGTGAAGAAGGGGCTGCTGGCTGCCAGCGCACAGGGTGTTGGTGAGGGGATATACCGGGCCATGAAGAATCGAAAGGAAGTTGTCTACCTGCCATGGTTCTGGCGCCCCATTATGCTCATCGTGAGAAGTATTCCTGAGCCGGTCTTTAAAAGACTATCCCTGTAAGAGAGTAATCACAACTGGCAGCCCCTTCTGTTTCATTTTCCGGCGAGCCGCGCAACCACCGGGGCAAAATTCTCCATCTGTCCTTCATAGACCTGAAGGTAGGAGAAACCGTAGCGATCGCGCTGTTCAAGGAGGTATGCAACCGCCTGCCCGGTACTCATTGGTCTCTTTGGAATGGGCGGCCCTCCTGCCTGGGTGGAGAGATCAGTGCCACTGTCGGTGATCATCATGTCGTAGATCGTCTGACTCAGTTCCAGGTCTGCGAAGCGCTCACCTGCAGCTTCTTTGATCCACGCAATTTTTTGCTCCATAGTGGCGTCTGTCGGGTCCGCACCTTGCGCGGTTATTTTTGACCCGATCGCAATGATATTCGCTTCCCTGGCTGCCAGCTTGAGCATCCGTTCTCCTGCACCTGCAACGAGAAGAGGCAGGTGCGGCTGCTGGACTGGCCTGATATTTCCTTTCAGCTCTGTAATCGTGTAGTACTTCCCGCTGAAATTTACCGTCTCTTCGGTGAAGAGTTGTTTCATCACCTGAAGGGCTTCCTCAAGATGGCCGACACGGGTGCCGGCGCTGGCAAACGGAATACCTATGCGTTGAAACTCAGATGGGCCGACTCCTGCTCCCAGGCCAAGTTCAAAGCGGCCCCCGGAGAGCAGATCGAGTGTGGCGGCTTCTCTGGCGAGGAGCACGGGATGGCGATACTCGTTGCAGAACACATAACTGCCAATGCGCAGCGATGTGGTTGCCTGGGCAGCTACAGCTAACGCTGTAAGTGGTGCGAGGCTTCCTATGCTTACACGGTCTGGTATTAACAAGGTCGCGTAGCCAAGCTCCTCGACTCTGCGAGCAGTTGTGATCCAGGCAGTATGCGATTGGGCATAGGCCGTTACGACGCCAAAACGAAATGGTCTGTGCATCTTTGTAATTCTCCTCTCATTGTCGATCAATACATTGTTTGGACTGCAGAGATTCCATTACAAGGTAAGAGAGCCTTCATCTCGTCGAACAAGCCAATATGGAAATGTATGTGGGCAGTCCAGTTAATCAGTTTTTAGATATACAGATTGTACAATGAATTATCGGAGGTGTCAAGTCAACTATACTTCTTGTTCTCTCTTTGCCTGAATGCCTCATATAAAGCGATACTGCCCGCGACCGCCGCATTGAGCGAATTGATGTGCCCACGCATGGGTAGTTTAATCAGCAGATCACAGTGTTCTCGTACCAGGCGGCTGATGCCTTTTCCTTCGTTTCCAACCACCAGGGCAAGTGCGCCGGTCAGATCTGCCTGATCGTACTCAGTGCCGGCCTCACCTGCCAGTCCGACCACCCAGATTTGCTGTTTTTTGAGAAACTCGATGGTGCGGGTGAGGTTTATCTCCTGCGCGATGAGCAAATGTTCGGTAGCACCGGCCGAGGTTTTGATCACAGTCGCGTTCACTTCAGCCGCGCGCCGCTCCGGTAGAATGACACCATGTACGCCAGCGGCCTCGGCTGTACGCAGGAGCGAACCAAGGTTATTGACATCCTGGATAGCGTCAAGTATGAGCAGAAAGGGTGCCTCGTGTTTGTCTTCAGCATGGGCGAGTATTTCGTCTAGCGTGGCATAAGCTCGCTTTTCGACAACCGCGATGCAGCCCTGGTGTACCGCTCCATGGCTGAGCTGGTCAAGGCGAGCACGCGCAACCTTCTCGGTAGGGATATGACGGCGCTTAGCCTCTTGCAGTATAGCAGCGAGGGTTGATGCTTCGCGTTGACCTTCGGCGAATAAAATGCGTTTAACCTGCCGTGGTGAATGGAGCGTTTCCATAACAGGGTTGCGACCCCAGATGTATTCAGGCATGGAGGCTCGTTCAAGATCCTTTGCTTTTGTTGTTGTATTTGAGTATAGCACAATTTAAATGTGAAAAAGCCGGTCAGCTGTAGCTACAGTTGATCGGCCCTTTTCTTGCGGGCGCTTCATATAACGTACGAACGTTCTGGTTGATCGATGTCTTTCACCAGCCTATGTCGCTCGCTCGTTCCCCCAGGTCGCGAGTCAACCCCCGGTTGCTATTGGTGAAGAAACGTCACACCGTTACCGACATGAAATCTCCAGTAGGTGACTTGCGTCGGGTATCTTCCCCAGCTCGTGCTACTAGCGATAAAATATCCTCCGCTAAGGACTCTTTCCACTACGCCTACGTGCCCCAGGCCATAAGCCCCTTGTACCCACGGCTGCAGATCCATAATCCAGCCCACGCCTGGCGCTCTGTAAACGCGCCAGTGGAAGTTATAGGCGCGAGCTGTCCATTGCCAGGCGTTGGATTGGGTTCTCCATGGCACATAGATACCGTGCAACTGGTGGTAGCGTTGGTTGGCCCACCAGGTGCAAGCCGGCCAGGGGAACTGATTACCCGTGTAGAGGCTAATCGAGGTGTGAGACGTACTTTGTGCAGTGGAGGCGCTACTGGCTTGCGCATGAGCCCCCGGTGCATGCAATCCGAAAATCATCCCTAAAAATAGAACCACCAGTATCACCGCCACGCATCCCTTTACCAATCGTTTCGCTGTTCCTAGTTGCTGGAAGAAATTCCAGCCCTGTTGCTGTGATTGCAAAAAAAACTCTCTTTCTACTTTCGTCACCCGCAAACTGTGGTTCTCCATGAGGCAACCGAGGACACACACACGTATCCGTGATGCAAAAATGGGGAACGATGCTTATAGTAGCACATCATAATGATATAAATTGAAATGGTAAGATACATAGAGCATATGGGCTAAACCATAAGTCCTGCTCAGTATAATTAAGAAGATCTATCTGGAATCGTGATAGTTGTTATTCGGATAGTTTAGGTGAATAAATAGAAAACTTTATTGCCTCGTATTTTAGGGGTTGTCAAGATGCTGTGAACAGGCCGAAGATGAGTTCCCGTACGGGAGCGAAGCTTTTCCGGTGCAGTGGAGTGACACCGTGTTCATGAAGTGCGGCCAGGTGGGCCGGGGTACCATAGCCCTTATTCTGGTTAAAGCCGTAGAGAGGATATTGCTCATGGAGCTGTAGCATGAGTCGATCGCGTGTGACCTTGGCTACAATCGACGCTGCCGCGATGGAGAGGCAGCGTTCATCGCCTTTAATGATAGGACGCTGTGGAAGGGATAAACGAGGTAAGATAAGCGCATCGATAAGCAGTGCCTGTACCGGGACGGAGAGCTGTGCGATGGCAGCATACATAGCATGTTTTGTGGCCTGTAGAATATTGCGCTCATCAATCAATTCGACGGAACCCATACCGACGCTGGTTGCCAGGGCATGCAGCATGATCACATCGTACAGACGATCGCGTGCCTGCGCCGTCATTTGTTTGGAGTCGCGCACACCGGCAAGATGGCTCGCCAATTCATGGACACCAAGCGGCAGGATGACCGCGGCCGCTACGACAGGCCCTGCGAGGCAGCCTCGCCCTGCCTCATCGACACCTGCGATAAAAGAATAGCCCTGCTCAAACAGGGCCATTTCTTCATCTAATGTTGGTGCTGGTTGCTTATTCGTTTGCACTGTTGCTAGTTGTGCTGGAAATTCTGGCAGCTTTGGCAGCTTCTTTTGCCGCGGCTTGCTTGCTTGTCATTGGGCGGATTTCTTTCAAGCGAGCAGCCTTGCCAGTCAAACCACGCAGGTAGTAAAGCTGTTTGCGGCGCACGCGAGCGTGCCGCAGCACTTCGATCTTCTCTATACGAGGAGAATGGATAAGAAATGTACGTTCAACACCTACGCCATGGGTGATGCGGCGCACAGTAAAGTTCTGGTTGACGCCACCACCGCGCAGGCGCATAACCACACCCTCGAAAGGCTGTAAGCGTTCGCGGTTCCCCTCGACGACTCTTACTTGCAGGCGAACGGTGTCGCCTGACTTAATTTCCGGTATATCTTTACGTAACTGAGCATTTTCGACCGCGGCTAGCAGCGCACGCCCAGCCGATTTTGTAATGACTTGTTTGTCAGCCATCCTTCTACACCTCCTGTGCGCTTCATGCTCGGCCTTAGTAAAATACTTGTAAAGTACGGGGAGCAGAGCATCGAGCGCGAGAAACTACTTTGCCGGCGTTTTTGTTCCTGGCGCATGCGCTTTTCTGCAGCGGCATTATTGGGCATGTGAGTACGATTCCTCCCCGAAACAACTCTCTGTCTGTTTCAGCCCCTTCACATGGGCGTAATCTACAAAAAATGCCGACGAGATGTCGGGCGTGATTGCCCATGGATTATAGCAGAAAGGCCATAGAGATGTCAAATGAAATTAGTACATTATCACTGCTGCTCCCCAGGGGATCTGTGGGTAAAGCCAGGCAATATCGTTGGGATTCATGTTGATACATCCATGGCTGCCGTTGCCGTTATATATCGTGGTGCCACTGGAGTCATTATGAGGGAAGTTGTCTCCGGGACCGAAATCAGACCTCCACCATGCATCATGGAAGAAGTAGCCGCCAGAGTGGTATTCCAGAGCATACTGAATGGGGGTGGGCGGATACCAGAATGCGGATCCCTGTGGCTCGCTCGATTTGAATTTGGTTGGACTCTGACGCAATATAATACTCCAGAATCCTGGCGGTGATGGTTTCAGGTATTGTCCAGAGACAATAGGGAATGCTCTCATCAATTTCCCATTGTTGTAGAAACGCAGTGCCTGTTCAATCAGCGAGACAACGAGAACCTGTCCACCATTGGAGCCATAGACATTATAGTGTTTCATTAACTGAATATCGGTTCCATGAGGCTGGTTATAAGGCGTTTTGTCTTTGTAATCGGCTTCCAGCGCACGCAGGTGCAGGAAATTTCCATTGATGGTATCAATCGCAGATTGGTAGTCCGATGGCTGCTGGGTGGATTGCGCATACTGTAAAGCCGCGTTGCCGTCCGGCCCTGTGCCATTAGAACCATACTCGTAGTCCAGGTTGTAGGTTCCACCGTCGACGGGGTCATGATACTGGTGGGCATTGCCCCAGCTGGAGACCTCTTGATTGTACTGTTTGAGGAGGTAGCTCGCATATCCAGCGGTCAGGGCAATTTGTAACGATGAGGTATCACGATCAATCTGTGATGAAACCTTGAGGAAATCATTAATTGACCTGGCCTGTGCAAGAGCTGTCTGATCTGCATTAAGACTGTGCTCATAATTTGTGGTATTTTGCCCATACTGTTTCAGCTTGATGATATCAGCACTGAACTCCCGGAGCTTGGCTGCGCCAACATAGGGAATGGCCTGGATAGAGAAATCAGCGGTTGCCTGTAACTGCGTCGTCGATTGATCGATGAGCTGGGAAAAGTCCTCTGGCTTATTGGCATTGCGGAAGAGCTGAAGATCTTGTTGATACTGCTGGTTGAGAGCAGTTGTATCCACGTGTGACGCTTGCAGCTGCTCGATATTCTTTTGCAGCGCCATCAGGTTGTCATAAGCGGGCCCTAGCAATTGTAATGCGAGTGTTGACTGTTTCGCGTTATAGCTGATCTGCGTATAATCTTTGGGGTACTGCGCCTTCGCCAGCTGATTCTGATATTGTGTCAGTTGCTTTGAGAAGGTCTTTGCTTCAATAAAGTTTTGTGCCTGTCTCTGAGCAAGGGCATTCTCAAGGTCTTGAATATCTAGCGCGGCCCGGTAGTCAAATTGTTGGGTTACCTGTGTTTGCATACCACGTACCTGGACCGCGAGTAACTGGTAGCGCAGCGCCAGATTATTGTAGTAGTTGGTGGCCGGTTGCCCACTAAAGATGGTTAGAGGAGCGCTGCTATGCGTTAGCGCGGCTTCTTGCTGGATGATAGGTTTCAGCATAGTGCCGGGTATGCCAATAGACTGCGCTTGAGAGATCAATCGATCTAAATCGGCCTTGCTGCTATTGGCTTGCTGTTGTGTTTGCGGGTCTGCTCCACAAGCGCTCAGTAAGAGCATGATGACCAAGAAAATGCTTACCGGAAGTATGCCCCTCTTAGCATGCCTTTGGGCAACAGTGATAGATGTCATTGCCGGCGGTCCTTCCTCAGGATCTTATAGTGCTTATTCATAATTCAGATAATAACATAGATAGTATGAATGGGTAGACCCATTCATACTATTTACATCGCACGACACCTGCGAAAGTAACACATTTTGATGAGGTACCCGCATTCTTTCAGAGTTTGCGCAGGTACCTCGTCTTGTTTCGTCTGATGTTATCTTCTATTCTGCCAAAGCCTGCTGTAAATCTGCCAGGAGATCCTCTGCGTCCTCTATGCCAACCGAGAGTCGCAGCAGTGTGTCGGTCAGGCCTCGAGCCTCACGGATCTCCTTCGGGATGGAGCCGTGTGTCATAGAGACCGGGTGGCAAACAAGCGATTCGACACCTCCGAGGCTTTCGGCAAGGGAGAATACTTTGAAGCGCCGTACCAACTTGTCCACGTCGGCATAGACGCCCTTAAATTGGAATGAAACCATGCCGCCAAAACCACTCATCTGGCGTTTCGCCAGCTCATAATCGGGGTGTGAAGGCAACCCGGGATAATAGACCTTTTCCACTCGTGGATGCTCTGCCAGGAACTTTGCCACCGCGCGAGCGTTCTCATCGTGCTGTCGCATACGCACTGCCAGCGTCTTGATGCCTCGCAGTACCAACCATGCATCAAAAGGTGAAGGGACATTACCGGCGGCATTTTCGTAAAACTTCATTGACTCGTAGGCTTCCTCATTATTGAGGACGAGAGCGCCGCCGATCACATCGCTATGGCCGTTGATATACTTGGTAGTGCTGTGGACAACGATGTCGGCTCCCAATTTCAGTGGCTGCTGGAAGTAAGGACTGGCGAAGGTGTTATCAACGACGACCAGTATGTTGTGACGGTGAGCGATCTCCGCGACTGCCTGGATGTCTATCAAACGTAATAATGGGTTGGTTGGAGTCTCTAACCAGATGAGTTTCGTGTTTGGGCGAATTGCCTGTTCATACGCGGCAATGTTGCCTGCCGGGACATAGCTGGTTTCCACATTATACCGGCGCATGACTCGCTCAAAGATGCGGTAACTTCCTCCATAGAGGTCATCGCAGGCGACCAGATGGTCACCGGCGCTAAGAAGGCTGAGGATGGCAGTTTCAGCGGCCATACCGGAGGCGAAGGCAAGCCCAAATTTTCCATCTTCGAGGGCGGCAATACACTCCTGCAGCGCGGTACGAGTGGGATTATGTGAGCGTGAGTATTCATACCCCTTATGGTCGCCGAGTCCATTCTGGGCATACGTCGCTGTTTGAAAAATGGGCGGCATGATTGCGCCCGTCGTTGGGTCAGGCTGCTGGCCAGCATGAATGGCCTTTGTTGAAAACTTCATTGTCATCGCTCCTTGGATATATGTTCTTTAGTATGTTCTTTTATAAATTTGGGTTGCGCCATGGGCTTCTGCTGGATTTGACATAGGTCAGGATGCGACTATATCACTTCTCACGAGAAAGGGCAATCTGTATTCACCTGGTGATTCCCCGTAAGTCTGCCAAAGATCCTTCGCTGCGCTCAGGATGACACAACCCCAGGCTGTCATCCCTTCGCTTCTCTCAGGGCAGGCTCTGAGCGCAGCGAAGGATCTTTGGTGCGCCTTCGTCCAGCCACCCTGCCTTACGTGGCCTTGCGGACCTATGGGTAATCATCAGGTATTCACATACTTATACAGTGATGAACTTCAAAGGGCCTGGTAATATTCCGCAATGTACAACTGAGAAGCTGGTCGGAACGTATTTATAAAAAGCTATTCTATAGAAAGCAACACTTTGAAATAACATAAAACAACGTGCATTAAAATTATGAGGTTTCACAAAATAACCCGGATAGCGGACCATGCATGAAGGGCCGATAATGAAGCTTAGGCAAGGTCCAGCCCTGTCGTGCTGAGCGTAGCGAAGCATCTGGCTGCCCATGGCGAGAGACCCTTCGCTTTGCTCAGGGTGACATGGTGCGACTGGTCAACCTGTCACGGACTCTTCTTCACCTTTGAACCTTGCCTTAAGAGCAATGGTCCAGTCACACAAAAGATCGATGAATCGTAATAACTATGTCCATTCCCTTCCTCTCTATGAGCAACGGATGACGTATCGCGGCAGATGGGAGTCGCAGTTTGACAGCTGATCATCTGGTTCCCGTGTCTTGAGTAACCCCTGGAACCGGTAGCTTTTACACGAAGAGGGAGGGGTTTGGGCCAGAGAGATGGATCGTTACTTGATTGCAGCAGCAACATAGGGTTGTGACTGAGAATCTTTTAGCATTGATGAGGATTCCGTTCGCAGTGGGACGGATCTTCGATCGTACAAAACTTGAAAGGAAGAAAATATGACCGAAAAAGACCTATTGATCTCCTGGCTGAACGATGCCCATGGAATGGAGAATGCGCTCATCAAGGTACTGGATCACCAGGTCAAGGATGCGCAGGACTTTCCGCACGTGCAAGCAAAGCTTGAGCAGCACCTGGAGCAAACCCGACGGCATGCCGAGATGGTGAAGGGCTGCATCGAGACGCTTGGTGGCAAAACTTCCACGATCAAGACGGGCATGGCTACGCTCTTCGGCCAGATGCAGGCCATCTCAACGGGCCCAGCAAAGGACGAGATGGTGAAAAACGCGCTGGCCGATTACGCGGCCGAGAACTTCGAGATTGCCTCCTACACAGCGCTCATTCGCGCTGCTGAGGATCTCAACGACCAGCAAACGGCCGCGGTATGCCAGCAAATTCGGCAGGAGGAAGAGGAGATGGCCCGCTGGCTGCAGCAGAATCTCCCCACGCTGGTGCAGCAGACATTGAAAGCAGTAACCACCAGATAGCATACAGCCTGGATGGATCTTAAATAGTCGAAAGTGTACGTTGTTTCTATAGCACAAGAAAACAGAACGAGGGTCAACTCTCATCCGACCCTCGTTCTGTTATAACTCTTTATCCGATGCTCATGATATGCTATATATTAAAGGCGAGAAACGTTCGAACGGTCGAAGAGGCGGAAGGGAATGTAGACCTGAGGAAGAAATGAAACCATCACCATTGAAATTGCTATTTGTAGGCGACGTCATGCTTGGGCGACTGGTGAATGAAGTGCTCAAGGGAAAGCCGCCTGCGTATCCGTGGGGAGACACATTGTCGCTGTTGCGCGATACGGATGTGCGTATCTGTAATCTGGAGTGCGTGCTTTCCGATTGGGGAACACCCTGGTCAGCCACGCCCAAAGTGTTTCATTTTCGCTCGGATGCAAAAAACGTGCAAACCCTTACAACTGCGCACATAGACGCCGTTTCGTTGGCGAATAACCATGTGCTTGATTTTGAATATGAGGGGTTGTTTCACATGATGAACACCCTGCAAGAGGCGGGAATTCACTACGCCGGTGCGGGTGTCACGCTCCGTGAGGCATCGGCACCCGCCATATGGAGCGTGAACGGAAAAACGATCGGGCTGCTGGCATTTACCGATAATGAGCCTGCATGGTCAGCCACAGACGAACAACCGGGCGTCTGGTATGTTCCCATTGAGTTGCATGAGAAGCGCGCCGAACAGCTGTTTGAGGTGGTGAGGAGGACAAAAGAGGACGTAGATATTCTGGTGGTATCCGCTCATTGGGGACCAAATTGGGGGTACGTTCCTCCAGTAGAACATCTTCCTTTTGCGCGTGCGCTGATCGATGCAGGTGCTGATGCGATCTTTGGGCATTCTGGTCATGTCATTCGAGGCATCGAGATCTACAAGGACAAACCTATTCTGTATTGTGCTGGCGACTTTATCGACGATTATGCGGTCGATGAAATCGAGCGGAACGATCGCAGCTGCGTGTTTGTGGTTGAAACCGATGGCGCTGCCATATCCCGTCTGTTCCTCTATCCCTCCGTCATTCAACAGTT
>VBHS01000187.1 GCA_005881295.1 Chloroflexota bacterium | reverse complement strand
CACGCTCGCCTAGTCCTGATGCGCTGTTCTGGCGAACTTTACTATCCATCTGGATCGTCTGTTGCCCACGCTCAACAATAGCGCTTGGCACAACCTTTGCCGCTGTAGTGCGCCCCCCCGAAATCATCATAATGTCGCCAGGCTGACATCCTAAGCGTGCCATATCGCTTGGATCTATCCGTGCCACGCCGCGCCCAACTTGAAACCCCTCGATTACCACGAGTTGCAGATTGTCAATCGCTTTGGAGGACGTGTCTTGCCCGTCACTAGCTGCCGTGGTCTGCTGTGATTGTTGCGGTTGTTGTGTATTGGTGGTAGCATTCTCCGCCGTGAGTTTGCTAGTAATTCTCTGTGTCGATGTTGCCGCTTCAGTGTTGTTCGTTTTGAGTGACTCCTCCATGTGCTACCTCGTCCTTCCCTTCGCGCAAGTGAATAGATGGAGACCACCATCGAAGCGGGGTATGTAAGGTGATTGCCCGTAAGCCAGGTGTGGTATGTCCCTTCACCCTCTCCCTTTTCCCCGGCGATGGAGTGCCGAATAAATCGAGATTCATTATCTTATAAATACCATATCACATCTACGAAGAGCTTGGAGGAAAGTTGAAAGCTCCCTCGTCCGCATCCTTTAACCATAGTGTGAAAGTTACGGATGTGGATACGTATATATAACTGCCCCCCGTAACTATTCACGTTGCTTTGTGAAGAAGTACTATTTTGTAAATACCTTACAGGCAAACATCTTGATCATTGGTACTTCTTGCGCTATACTTACCTCGTATTGTTGACTTGAGCCACAATGACGTGCCGGGATACAAAAAGAGATAGTCCCATCGTAGTGAAAGTTTTTTAGCCCACACTTGTTCAACACTAGAAGGGTGAAACTTTACTGTATGAAACCACCTCAACAAAATAATCGTGATCCCAAGTCTACTCAGAAAGCTAGTAGGAAATACTCGCGCTTGATACGCTATGGTGTTTCAGCCTTCTTTATTCTCCTTGGAATAGGTATCCTGGGATTTGTAGCACTACGTGTTGGGTACTTCACAGCGGGGCGTAACAGTACGGTAGATAAACCAGTTACTGACGTGCTCAACATGGCCGATCAGCACAAAATAAAAACTGTGTCGATCAGTGGCAACGAGATTCTTGCCACAGGTACGAATGGTCAAAAATATCGTGCATTCAAAGAAGATGGACAGACAGTTACAGATATTTTTCGGCATGACGGTGTATCTGTCACCATCGACAGTGGTCAGAGCGATCAATTGTCACAGGCTCTAATTGACCTGGTCTTAATAGTGCTTGTTGTTGGCAGCATCTATTTCATCATGCGTCGCTCAGGTATAGGGGGACATGCTGCTCCTTTTGCGCGATCGAAAGCCAGGCGTTTTAACGAATCTCGCCCCTCTATTCTCTTTAACGATGTGGCAGGTGTTGAAGAAGCAAAAATGGAACTTGAGGAGATTGTCGATTTCCTCAAACAACCTTCACGCTTTACCGAAATGGGTGCGCGTATCCCCAAGGGCGTTCTCCTGGTCGGTGCACCGGGTACAGGTAAAACACTTATTTCACGTGCTGTGGCGGGTGAAGCTGGCGTCCCATTCTTTAGCGTGAGCGGCTCCGAATTTGTGGAGATGTTCGTTGGTGTCGGTGCAGCACGTGTTCGAGACCTCTTCAAAGAGGCCAAAGAGCACGCGCCTTGCATTGTTTTCATCGATGAAATCGACGCCGTTGGTCGCCAGAGAAACAATGGCAACGCCGGAGGCAATGACGAGCGTGAACAGACGCTCAATCAGTTGCTTGTAGAGATGGATGGCTTTGATAGGCAGACCAACGTTGTCGTTATCGCCGCGACCAATCGCCCTGATGTCCTTGACTCTGCCCTGCTGCGGCCAGGACGTTTTGACCGCCAGGTTATGCTCGACAAACCGGATATCCGTGGCCGCCTTGCCATCCTTGAGGTTCATGCCAAAGGCAAACCTATTGAAAGCGATATCGCGCTGCATGAACTTGCTCGTCAAACGGCTGGCTTCTCCGGTGCTGACCTCGCCAACCTGTTGAACGAAGCCGCGCTTTTAGCGGCACGCCGTAGCAAATCACTCATCTCCATGCCAGAACTCGAAGAATCAATCCTGCGCGTTATGGCCGGCCCCGAACGCAAGAGCCGTGTGATTACAGAGGCTGAAAAATCCATTATCGCCTATCACGAAGTGGGACACGCCATTGTCATGCGCTCCATGCCAGGTACTGATCCTGTGCGCAAGGTGCAAGCCATAGCAAGGGGAATGGCCCTCGGTATCACCGTTCAGTCTCCGGCTGAGGATCGCTATCTCATGCGCCGCTCAGAACTGCTGGCGAAGATGGCCGGCGCGATGGGAGGGCGTGCCGCTGAAGAGCTTATTTTCGGGGATATTACGACAGGTGCCAGCCAGGACTTCGAGTATGTCACGAATATAGCTCGCCGCATGGTCTGTGAATTTGGTATGAGTCCCCTCGGAAACGTTGCGCTCAAAGTGGAACCCGATGGCAGCACTTCCATCGGCCCCGAGACAGCGGCCAAAATTGACAGGGAGGTCTCCTTCCTGGTCGAACAGGCCTACACAACTGCAATCAACATTCTGCGTGAGCGCAAAGACAAACTCATCGCTATCTCCGAGCACCTGATCCAGGTTGAAACGATTGATGGTACAGAACTTGACGCAATGCTTTTTGCCGCATGACACGCACATTTATTGCTCTCGAGCAAGATGAATCTCTACAACGCTATTTGGGTGAGATAATTCACCACATGACGCAGGATCTGCCCGGCCCTCGCTGGGTTGATCCTGCGGGGATTCATCTCACCCTCGCCTTCCTCGGCGAATTGAATGATCAGCAATTGGCTGAAGCAACACGCGCGGCTGAACTCTCCGCTCGGTCGATTCCCTCCTTTGAATACCGTCTCTCGCACCCGGGTATCTTTGGTTCACCACGCCAGCCTCGTGTCATCTGGATCGGCGTTGAAGAACCTGCCGGTAACCTTCAGCTTCTCCATCACCAGTTGAACCTGGAGCTCGCGCAACGTGGCTTTGAAATTGATACACGTCCTTTTGCACCACATCTGACGCTCGCGCGTATCAAAGCGCCCCTCAGGCCGGAAGAACAACAGCGCCTGCAGCGTTTGCTCGCTGTACAAGATCGCCAGCCGCGCTCCCCCCTCGTTCGCGTACGTCACTTGAGTGTCATGAAAAGCGAACTAATGCGAGCCGGCGCCAGGTACACCTCTTTAAGGGATGTTCCACTTGGCCTGGACAAAGACTAAATCTGGAGGAGTGCCACATGTCCTGGACACCATTAGCAGAAAGATTCTCGACCTTACCACTTATTCTTGCAGGTCCCATGTTGCGGCGCGCTGAACCCAGGGCCGTTACTGTCTGGCTGGCATTGAAGGCATCATGCAGGGTCATTCTGCGCATCTATGCCGGAAATGCCGGGGGAAAGCTTGTTCAGCGCATTGAAGGAACGCGCCAGACAGTCCGCCTCGGTGACCACTTGCATATTGTAGCTGTCACAGCTTCTACCACGAACGAACAAGAGCAACTGGCCTGGGGCGAACTCTACTACTATAATATGTTCTTTCAACCTGATAACACACCTGAAAATTACGTAGCGGGAGCATTTGCTGATCTTGACACGCCGGGCATTCTCACGATTGACCCGTCATCTGCTGATCCGCTTCATCGCCTGGTGTATCCTGGGCATCCACTTCCCAGCTTCGTCTTGCCACATGAAGATTTGAACCAGGTCAAGTTACTTCATGGCTCCTGCCGCAAACCGCATGGTATTGGCAAAGAGATGCTGTCGGCAGTAGATACCATGCTCGAGAGTGCCCCCGGGAACCTGGCAGACCGCCCTCAACAGCTTTTTATGACTGGTGATCAGATCTACGGAGATGATGTAGCCGCGTCGCTCTTGTTTGCCTTGATAGATGCAGGCAATATTCTCTTTGAGGGAAACAAGGAAGAAGTGCTCCCGCTGGTACAAATACCCGCTCGTATGTTGGCACCAGGAGAACGGAGAGAGGTGGTGCAGAACAAGGCTATGTTCACCACGTCCACGCCTGAAAACCACTTGCTCGCCTTTGCAGAATACGCTGCCATGTACCTTTTTGCCTGGTCGGATGTGCTCTGGCCAGATGACTTGCCCGGCGCCGAAGATGTATGGAATGTGTATCCTGAGGCGCGACCTCGGCCTGAAAAACAGAAAAAAGCAGAGATCACATTCGCAGATCACATGGAAAGGCTGCGTGCATTTCGCTCTACTTTACCACAAGTGCGCCGCGCGCTGGCGAACACCGCTACGTATACAATTTGTGATGACCACGACGTGACCGATGATTGGTTCCTGGACGGCGCATGGTGCCGAAGAGTTCTGAGCAGCCCATTGGGACGTCGCGTCGTGCGTAACGCCATTACGGCGTATGCCTTGTTCCAGGCGTGGGGCAATACTCCTGATCAATTTGATCAGCCAAATGGTATCGCCCTCCTTGAAGCTATTGGTACTAATCGAGGTGATGAACTGGACCGGCAGGAGGATACCATCGCCGAAATTATCGGTTTGCCTGCCTCTTTTGAAGGTAGCGGCGAACTGCCGCATTCCCCCCGGGCACTCCATTGGTACTATACCTATTCTGCTCCTCGCTATCAACTGATCGTCCTCGATACTCGCACCCAACGCCTCTACCGCACCCCAAGCGAATTTCCGGGGCTGTTGGCTCCCGATGCGATCGAGCGACAGATAGTTGCTGCAGAGCGCAAGGACGCAGAGGTAACTATTATTATTTCTGCTGCTCCTGTGCTCGGCGTGGGATTTATGGAGGCTATTCAATTTTGGAGCCGGTTGCGCATCAAAGATAATTACGCCTATGACCGGGAGGCGTGGAATTTAGAGTGGGGGACCTTTCAAGCCTTACTCTGCGCTGTAAGCGCCATGAAACGAGTCGTCTTTCTCTCCGGAGATGTTCATTACGCCTTTGCTGCGAGCCTGGATTATTGGGATCATGCGAGTTCCGCTACTGCCAAAATCATTGATTACACATCCAGCCCTTTACGTAATGAAGGCTCAAGCTCTCAGATGGCCGCGCTTGCTGTAGGCTACCCGTATCTCTACCACCTCTTGAGACGAACCCGTATGCCAACGCTGGATTTCTTTGCCTGGGACGTACAAACGGGTAAACGCCATATCCTGAAAAAAATGCTCACAATTATACGCTCACGTACCCTACTCTTCTGGTGGTCGGTGCCAAGGTTTTTAGACGCCTTGCGAACCCCTTATGAAATAGTATTACCCGCAAAGAATTGGCCAAAGAGGGCGTTCAAAGACACGCTGCCAGACCGGAGCTATCGCTTGCGCTATATTCCTGACTCGATGAACCCCCTCAATGCTAAGGATCTGGCCCTTGATCAGAGACATAGACCTCGCATGTCTCTTGCAAGGTTGACATTCAGATTGAAGCGTATAGCTATAAGAGCAATAGCCTTCGCGGAAGGAAGACTTGAAATAGCCAGGCGCAAACTGGCGAGAAGGTCACTTGCCGCTGAACAGGCTCCCGAAATGCTACCCAGGGGAACGCACCGCATTGTGCGCGGGTCAATAAAAGGAGCAAGTATAGTAGAGCGCAGGTTGGAGAAACGTAAGAACAGGCTCACGGAGGCGCTTTTCCACCATGAGGAGTGGCTGAGCAAGTGGAAAGCAGGTGTACACATTATTGGTTATGCCAATATCGGCGAAATTGATTTTCGTTGGACTCCAGGAGCAAGAGAGGTGATTCAACGCCTATGGTGGTGGCATCCCGACAATTCCGAATGTCCTACCCTGGCTTCACAGTATAGCGATACGCTCGAACTCCCACCACCAGACGCTGCCCCTCCACTCCCTTAGTCATGTATCTGATGCGTCACTTAGCTACCTTCTCAATGCGCGCTACCGCCTCGTCACGGCTAATCTTCCCAGCTAACAACTCGTCTACAATCTCCCCGACAGGCTGAGTTGTGGCGACCGTCGTCACTTGCCCTGCTTGCATAGTCTGCGTCTCCTTCACTGACGGGCCAGGTGCTCCATTTGCTTGTGCCAGGTCATGTGTTGCTACGTGTACTTCTCCCGCCGGGGGCTTCGCCTCCACTCCCTGCTGCTTCATGCTGCCGCCAAAGAAACCTTCACGTATGCTTGTCCACAGGTAAATCCCCACGATCAGCACACCAATTACGAATGCAGCCATACCCGTCTGTGCGACATAGACCCAGTTATCCAGGGCAGAACCGAGCGCTGCTGTTCCGTATGCATAGAGCGCGGTTGCCCCACCAATGGCCATCGCCAGTATTCCACCGCCAAGCAGCGCAAAAGTGAATCCTCGCAGGGGTACGAGAAATGCCGCCTGCGTACTGCGGATGCGCAGCAGGAGACCCAGGGGAATATAAGCGATGCCTGCAATGAAAAGGGCAATCGCGGTTGCCCAGTTTTCCGGCGTTACCGGCGTGGTTGAAGGGAAAAAATGCCCTGATATATTCAGCAAAATCAACCCGCAGCCAGACCAGAAGGCCGCGCCAGCCAGGGCAGCAGCTATTGCCAGCCCCGTCAAAAACACCGAAACCCTCTCTTCAGGATGTTTCAATACTGCCTTTCGCAGCCAGATGACGTAGGCTCCTACCACAAGCATGCCAAGGCTCAGGGGTGATATTACATCATACTCCGCGAATGGTCCTGAAATGCTATTAGCCGGTAAGGACCCTTTGAAGATGGCTAGTAAAAAAATCAGTGTTACCCCTCGATAGATGCCGACCAGCACCGTTATGATGCCAAAACCAAAACCAATGAAGTGAAACACCCTGCGAAACACAGAAGCCGTATCATTGCGGCTTAGCCAGCCGTAGCCTATCCAGAACAACACTACCCAGAGTGTACTTATCACATTGGCAAGTACAGCGGCAAGGTCAGATCCCTGGCATCCAGTGCTACCAGCGCATGTAGCTAACGCGCCTGCTCCACCGAAGAAAACTTTATCCACCAGTTGCCCTATCGACTGGAGCCAGCTAGAAGTGAGGATGAAAAGTAATATGAGTTGCGTGCCATAGAGGTGCAGCCTCTGGAATACAAGCGCAGTTCCTGAGCTCGCCGGGACTCGTCGTCGTTCCCATTCGAGCAACAACCATAGCCCAAGGAAAGTAATGGTGAATGCTGCCGAGCTGCTTAGTCCGCTTGCATTGTGCTGCCCTATGGCCGAGATCATAGATGTTCCTGAGCCCACGGCCAATGGAAGACTGATCAATTCTACAACATTCAGAAAAAAGGCGCGTACAGCACTATTCCCAGCCATGGGATCGTTACGCGTATCGCGGCGAATCAGCCAGTAATGCAAACCCCCAAACAGCGCCGCTGTAATCAACGATACTATTCCATACACCAGCGCCTGTACCAGGCTTGCGCCGCTGGGTGTATTGTTTGGGTCCTTGAATACACTTTGGAGCAGCACCGTCAGGAGCTGTATCACTCCAGACGTTGCGAACAGCAACATAGCGATGAAAACCGCGTAGAGATAAAAACGATAAAGACCTCGTAACGTCATAATGCCTCCTCTTTCATTCCCTCGACTGCAGGGATGCCTCTGATGAGCAATAAACTACGAAAAAACGCTCACCTTAAAGGCTGCGGGAGATAATGTTTACTGAACAATAGTATACCTCGGAATGTTATCAGGAGATGAGTGTCATTTGACCTATTTTTAGGGCAAATGAAAGATGAATCAACCTTAAAATTTTTATGTCGGCAATGTCTAGCGCAGCAACACAGCCAGCAATATCTGCTGGCCAGCACCGCGCGAAACGTATGCCCTCTGCTATGCAGGGAATGTGTTTCTGTATGGCTGCTACTGCATCTATCATTATCATCAGAACCGGCGTTTATACGTCGGTTTCTTTAGTTGCACGCATACTTGCCATTCTTCTTGTAGTACTTGGGATCCTTATTGGCCTTAGCGGCCTTACTGGACTTGTAGGTCTGGTAGGGCTTATCACAAGGCAAGGCATATCCCAGGGAGATTAGAGGAAGCAACGAAGCGACCAATCCAGAGCAGGTAACCTAACGAGGACCTCCCGTTTCGGGGGTTCTCGTTTTTTTATTGTTTCTTATTGTACAAAAGGAGTCATTGTTCATGGTTATTGCTGCGACAGTTATGCAAAAGCAGAATGCTGAGACAACTCAAATTGGGGGGACAGGTCAGCAAAGCCTGGAGGACGCTCGAGAGCTGAGTGGAAGCCAGATACTCTGCGAAGCGCTGGTGCGTGAAGGCGTAGAGCTGCTCTATGGCTACCCGGGTGGGGCTATCATGCCCTTTTATGACGCTCTCACCGAGTACTCCACTTTGCGCCATGTGCTCGTGCGCCACGAGCAGGCCGCGGCCCATGCCGCCGATGGCTACGCTCGCGCGACTGGGAAGGTCGGGGTGTGTGTAGCAACCAGTGGTCCCGGCGCCACCAACCTGGTCACTGGGCTCGCTACCGCCTACATGGACTCGACCCCCATCGTTGCCATCACTGGACAGGTAGCGCGTCATTTTATCGGGCGCGACGCTTTCCAGGAGACCGATGTCATCGGTGTGACACAGCCCATTACCAAGCACAATTTCCTGGTGCGCAAAATCGAGGACCTCGCTGACACTGTCCGCGAAGCCTTCAAGCTTGCTCTTGGCGGTCGGCCCGGTCCAGTCTTGATCGACGTCCCCAAAGACATCCAGCTCAGTAAAACACAGTATAGTCTATCGGCCTCTGTGAACTCACGTGAGTGTTACCGTGTAACACGAACGCCGGAAGTTTCAACGGTGGCGATCGCTCAAGCGGTAAAGCTCATCAACAAGGCTGAATGTCCAATAATTATGTCTGGTCACGGTGTCATTCTATCGAGGGCGTATGATGAATTGCGCGCCTTTGCCGAGAAAACCAACATCCCTGTCATCACCACGCTACTTGGTCTCAGTGCACTACCTGATTCGCATCCCCTCAACATTGGCATGCCTGGGATGCATGGCCCGGCTCATGTCAACAAGGCCATCGGCACGGCAGACGTGCTTATCGGCGTGGGCCTGCGCTTCGATGATCGCGTCACAGGCAAAGTCAGTGAGTTTGCCCCTCACGCGCGCATTATCCATATAGATATCGACCCTTCCGAAATGCACAAGGTCAAAGTCGCGACAGTGCCGATTGTCGCTGATGCCAAAGACGCTCTCGCCGCTCTTACTATGGCCGTGAACCCGGCAGATCATCGTTCCTGGATCAACGAAATACGTTCATGGGAAACCCGGAACGCTGAACTCGCCAGCAACGTCAAGCGCGACCAGCAGTATCCCGATCCAACTTCTATCCTGGAGGCCATTCGAGCGGAAACCAACGGAGAAGCTATCATCGTCACAGATGTCGGGCAACACCAGATGTGGACCGCGCGCCACTATACCTGGTCGCGCCCTAACAGCCACATCACTTCCGGTGGGCTGGGCACCATGGGCTTTGCTCTTCCCGCCGCCATGGGCGTCAAAATGGGCATTCCCGATACGCCGGTCTGGGTGGTGGCTGGCGATGGTGGTATCCAGATGAACATACAGGAACTGGCTACCCTGCAACAACAAGGTGTCACCATCAAAGTCGCTATCATGAACAATGGCTACCTTGGCATGGTTCGCCAGTGGCAGCAGTTCTTCCACTCGCGCAACTATTCAGAGACCCCTATCACTGGACCCGACTACGTGAAGTTGGCGGACGCCTACGGCCTCACCGGAATGTGTATTACGCGGCGTGAAGACGTCTCCGCGGCGGTACACAAAGCGATGGAAACCGAGGGTACCGTCATTATTGATTTCGTTATTGAGTCGGAGTCAAACGTCTACCCCATGGTAGCTCCTGGCTCTGCCATTACGAACATGATTGAAGAACACGTGGAGGAAAATTCCAGTCATGACTAGACACGCTGCTCCCCCCGGGCGAGCGGGCCAGGAAAACGCCTCCCAGGACGGTAGTCGAGCACACATCCTGGTCCTCTTTGCCAATGACAGCCATGGTGTGCTCGACCGTATCGTTGGTGTTCTGCGTCGCCGCCGCTCGAATATGCAAACGTTCGCGATTGGGCGTAGTGAGCTTCCAAACGTGGTGCGCATCACGGTCGTTATGAATGACTCCGAGGTGGGAGTCGAACAGCTGGTGGAGCAGCTACGCAAGATTGTCGATGTACGACATGTTGTCAACCTTTCGTCCGAGCAGGCCGTTGCGCGTGAATTAGCGCTCATTAAAGTCAACAGCACATCGGCGCATCAAAACGAAATAATTGAACTTGGTCATCTTTTCGGCGCGCATGCCCTGGACGTAAACCAGGAAACGGTCACACTCGAAGTGACTGGCAGCGCCGACAAAATAGAAAAACTGGTCACCCTGTTACAAACGTATGGCATCCGCGAAGTCGCCCGCAGTGGCTGCGTGGCCATGACTCGCGGTACCACCGAAGTGTACGAATAATTCAAGCAAGAGGAGTAATCTCAACTATGCCAAACATCTATTACGATTCAGACGCCAACCTCGAATTGATGCAAAAGAAACGTATTGCCGTCATCGGCTACGGCAGCCAGGGTCATGCCCATGCCCTCAACATGCACGATAATGGCTGCAATGTAGTCGTAGGTCTCCCCTCTGATAGCAAGAGCCGCGCAAAAGCAGAGGCTGACGGCCTTCAAGTCATGATGCCAGCTGCCGCAGCTGAGCAGGCTGATGTCATCATGGTCTTGATCCCCGACCAGTATCACCGCGAAGTCTATGAGCGAGATATCCGCCCCGGCCTCGCTCCTGGCAAAATGCTCATGACGGCCCATGGCTTCAGCCTGCACTACTCACAAATCGTCCCGCCCGCTGATATTGATGTGGCGATGGTCGCCCCTAAAAGTCCCGGTCACATGTTGCGCCGCCTCTTCAGCGAGGGTGTAGGGGTCCCTGCCCTCTGGGCTGTTCACCAGGACGCCACTGGCAACGCGGAAGCTTTGACGTTAGCCTATGCCCGCGCCATCGGCTGCACCCGCGCGGGAGTGCTCCGCACCACCATTGCAGAAGAAACCGAGACCGATCTCTTTGGAGAACAGGCCGTCCTATGCGGTGGCATCACCTCCCTCATTCGTGCCGGCTTCGAGACACTGGTGGAGGCTGGTTACCAGCCAGAAGTAGCCTACTTTGAATGTATGCACGAAATGAAACTCATCGTCGACCTCATGTACCAGGGCGGTATGAGCTATATGCGTTACTCCATTAGCGATACTGCTGAGTTTGGCGATTACGTCTCAGGGCCACGCATCATCGACGAGCGCGCGCGCAATGAGATGCGTAAGATCCTGCGAGAAATCCAGGATGGATCGTTTGCTACTCGCTGGATACTCGAAAACCAGGCTGGTCGCCCCAGCTTCCAGGCCATGCGCCGCAGCAATGCTCAGCACCAGATCGAGCACGTTGGCCGCGACCTGCGCGCGATGATGCCCTGGCTGAATGCTCCAAATAAGAAAACAGAAATTGCTGAGTCAACAAAATAACGCTAGTAACGCTTACCCCTTTCTTTATCTCAAGGAGGAAAAAGGACGTGGAAGACCCTGATGTAATCCGAATTTTTGACACGACATTGCGTGACGGTGAACAGTCACCAGGGGCAACGATGACCACAGAGGAAAAGATACAGGTTGCCGAACAGCTCGTACGACTGAATGTGGACATCATTGAGGCTGGCTTTCCGGCTACCTCACCAGGGGATCTCATAGCGGTCAGAGAGATAGCTCGCCGTACTCGTGGTGTGGCAATAGCTGGACTTGCCCGCGCAAACACCGGCGACATCGATGCCGCCTGGGAAGGTATACGCGAAGCCGATCGTCCAGTGATCCATGTGTTTATTGCTACCTCTGACATTCATCTCAAGCACAAACTCAAGCTCAATAAAGAAGAGGCTCTACATCAGGTTAAAAGAATGGTTGCCTATGCCCGCAACCTCTCTCCCACCGTCGAATTTTCAGCGGAGGATGCCACTCGTAGCGAGTGGGACTACCTCTGCCGCGTCTGTGAAGCAGCGATCGGGGCTGGCGCTACAACCATCAATCTTCCCGATACCGTGGGCTACACCCTGCCACATGAATACGAGACGCTTTTCCGTTACCTGCGCGAACGCGTCCCAGGTATCGATGATGTAGTCATGAGCGCCCACTGCCACAACGATCTGGGTATGGGCACCGCTAACACGCTCGCGGCCATCAAGGCCGGGGCGCGACAGGTTGAAGTGACCGTCAACGGCCTGGGTGAGCGCGCGGGTAATACCGCCATGGAAGAAGTCGTTATGGCGCTTCGAACCCGGCCAGATGCCTTTGGCAACATCAGAACTCGCATCAATACGCAAGAATTTCTACCTACCAGCCAACTGGTCAGCCAGCTGACAGACATCCCTGTCCAGCCCAATAAAGCCGTGGTCGGAGCGAACGCCTTTTCCCATGAAGCAGGTATCCATCAGGACGGTATGCTCAAAAACCGCATGACCTACGAAATAATGACGCCTCAATCGGTCGGCTGGACTGATACCAAACTGGTGCTTGGTAAACACTCTGGCCGCCATGGGCTCGATGCCCGTTTACGACAACTGGGCCATAAACTCAACGCCGAAGATCTGAAAGAGGCCTATCGTCGCTTTGTATCTATGGCCGATCGAAAGAAATACATTACTGATGCGGACCTGCTCTATATTGTCGAGAGCGGCGAGGAAACTCCCGCTGCCATTTGATCTCTATTCAATAGTGCGAATGGTGTGCAGCTTGCAGCCCACACACCATTCGCACCACTGTCAAAGTAGTGTGTTTTCCCTGATCTAGGAGCAAACTCTTGACCCAGACGAACTCTTCAACATCTCAACAAAACGGCCATGAGTCAAAAGCCGAGGCCCCCAAAGTTCCAGCGCTTAGCCTCGAAGAAGGATACGCCTACTTCGAGGGGAATTTTGTTCCCATGAGCGAGGCGAAAGTGAGCGTGGCAACTCATGCCCTTCAATATGGTACTGCCTGCTTTGAAGGTATACGTGGCTACTGGAATGACGCTCACCAGCAACTCTACCTGCTGAAACTACGTGAGCACTATGAACGTATGGCCAATTCCTGGAACGTTTTGCGCATGCGCCCTAAAGAAACTGTGGACGATTTGTGCCGCATTACCGTCGAGCTTGTAAGTAAGCACGGCTTTCGCCAGGATGTTTATGTGCGCCCGATAACCTATAAAGCCGCGCGCACCATTAAACTCATGCTTAGTTCCCTGGAAGATGCCGTTGCCATCTACACCTTTGCCATGGGCAATTACGTTGATATCGACGCGGGCCTCAATGTCTGCACCTCCTCGTGGAGGCGTGCCAACAGTAATGCCATACCCGTCCGTGCCAAGGTTACCGGGGCCTATATCAATAGTTCGCTCGCTGTAGATGATGCGCACGCTGCCGGTTTCGACGAAGCCATCCTGCTCACTCATGATGGCTTTGTATCGGAAGGGAGTTCATGTAATCTTTTCATCCTGCGCAATGGCAAACTAGCTACGCCCGCGTTCTCTGAAGATATCCTCGAAGGTGTGACACGCAATACCTTGATTGATCTCATCCGTACTGAATTTGGTATGGTGGTGGAGGAGAGGCGCATCGACCGCACAGAACTGTATGCCTCCGAGGAGATCTTCTTGTGTGGAACCGGCGTGCAGGTCTCGCCGGTAAGCAGCGTTGATCACCGCCCGGTCGGCAATGGTAAACCCGGTCCAATCACGATGAAACTTCAAGAGCTCTACCTGTCAGCCTGTCGAGGCGAGAACGAAAAATATCGAGACTGGGTGACGCCAGTCTATTCTTAAGTGAAGTTTATCATCCAGCAGAACGTATAAAGAGTAAATGGTTGCGGCGCTACGCATCCATGGTGACATCAGCCAATACGGGCGCAGTCCTGGCTGACATCTAGCACAACAGTAGATCCCCTTACTTTCGTACTTGCGCAGGTTACAAAAAACCGTAATCATGATAAAATAGTCGCACCTGAAAAAGGAAAAAGCAATGCGCGTTTCATCAGAAAGGCAGGATGCTAGCGATGGCACTGGTATTACCTGCCTCAACAACAGTCTTAACGCCCGCCACGTCGGCTAATCTTGGCCCTGGCTTTGATAGCCTGGGACTGGCATTACAACTATATAATCGCTTTGAAGTAACCGAAAGTGGAGAAGACCCTCACCTTCCACGTATCGAAGTGCGGGGTAATTTAGGTGCAAGCCTCTCCACGGGGCCGGATAACCTGTTTTTTCGCGCCTTCGTTTTGCTCTTTAAACAACAACAGGTTGATCCTCCTGCTGTTCGTATACGCATGACCATCAACGTTCCCCCAGGATGTGGATTGGGAAGCAGTGCTACCGCTGTCGTTGGGGGACTCGTGGCGGCCAACGATTTATTGCGTTTACGAAATAAAGCCGTAACCAGGGAGGTACTATTAGCATTAGCCGTGGAGGCCGAAGCGGGTAAACATCCTGACAATGTCGCCCCGGCTCTACTTGGCGGCCTCGTTGCGACAACCAGTGTAGATGGGAAAATACACGCGGTGAAAACACCGTTTCCAGACGCGCTCAAGGCCGTCATTTTTACACCATCCTTTCCAATGGATACAGTGGCCGGCAGAAAATTACTTCCATCGAGCTATCCAAAGGCTGACGTGACTTTTAATACCGGGCGTGTAGCCCTGCTGTTGACGGCCTTGCAAACCGGGCGCTATGAACTGATCGGTGAAGCCATGCAGGATCGTTTGCACCAGCCTTATCGCCAGGCGCTCTTCCCGGCTATGCCGGATATTATCGATGCGGCAATAGCTGCCGGGGCCCATGGTGCCAGTCTTTCTGGCGGGGGCTCGTCGTTAATCGCGCTAACTAGTTCCCATTTTCATGAGGTGTTGCGAGCGATGCAAGACACTGCTCGTGACTTCGGTATCAAAGGGACCGGTAGGATCTTACGTGCGGACCAACAGGGGGCGCGCGTAATCAATGCTCCGCGTAGTCGCGTGCGTAAGGAAGCGATTGCGCGTTATGAAGATCACTATTACTGGTCTCCAGCACGACCAGGTAAGGAAATTTCTCTTTAATGAAAGATGCCCTTATGTCATCGGCAATAGAGACGTTACGTACGATTTCGCTGAGGTGCGTAGAATGTTCAACCCTCTATCCAGGCATGGAAGCAGGGTGGAAACCGCGTTATCGCTGCGATTGTGGTGGTGTTCTCGATGTCGAGCTAGCGCCTCCTACCGGGGCGAAAGGCTTGCGCCAGCTTTTTGACGAACGGGCATCTGTTCCTCCCACCTGGCCTGTAAACACCGGTAATATATTGCCAGATCACAGTGGTGTCTGGCGCTATCGGGAGTTGATCTTGCCAGTTCCTGGACAATACATTGTCAGCCGTCCAGAGGGGAATACAGGTCTTTACCCGGTTGGAACTGAAAACTGTGGTGCGGGTCGCATTGGACACCGGCACATTGGTTCCTATGCCGGGCTAGATCACCTCTTTTTAAAACACGAGGGCGAAAACCCTACAGGTAGTTTCAAAGATCGCGGCATGACGGTAGGTGTCACCATGGCTTCCTTGTTGGGGGCGCAGGCTGTCGCCTGTGCTTCGACCGGGAATACCTCCGCTTCGCTGGCCTCGTATGCCGCGCAGGCGGGGATGCGCGGTATCGTGTTCTTGCCTGCCGGCAATGTCACTGTGGGGAAATTAGCCCAGTCACTGGCTTATGGTGCGACAACCATCCAGATCGATGGTGACTTCGACGCTGCAATGCAACTGGTCGAACAGGTCTGTAACGAACTGGGCATCTACCTGCTCAACTCACTCAATCCTTATCGTGTTGAAGGACAGAAGTCGATCGGTTTCGAACTATTGCAGCAGTTGAATTGGCAGGCTCCAGACTGGCTTGTACTTCCCGCCGGCAATCTTGGCAATACGTCGGCCATCGGGAAAGCTTTTCGACAGGCCTATCAGCTCTCGCTGATCAGCCATATGCCCCGCTTTGCCTCGATTCAGGCGGCGGGCGCGAATCCTTTCTATCGCAGTTTTCAGCAAGGTTTTACCATGCGAGAACCGGTTCAGGCTCAAACGGTCGCTACCGCCATCAAGATCGGTGATCCTGTAAGTTTCACACGCGCGCGACGGGTCATTGAAGAAAGCAATGGTCTGGTTGAAGAGGTAACCGACGCTGAAATCCTGGCAGCGAAAACCATCATAGATCGCTCGGGCCTCGGCTGCGAGCCCGCCTCTGCCGCCACGCTGGCAGGCATACGCAAACTGGTCGAACGTGGTGTGATGAAACGTGATGAAAGTGTAGTAGGTGTACTGACAGGGAACCTGCTCAAGGATACACTTACAGGCATTCCTCAAACTGGGGAAAACTTAGTCGTCACGGCGAGCATAGAGGCTGTCAGAAGGGTCTTGGGGCAATGAATCTGACGCTGCCCAAAAAACAAGCATCAAAAAAAGCAGATAGTGATTCTCCATCGCAGGCCAGGCACATTAGACGCGTTCTCTTTTCATGGCTTTTCACCTGGGATATCTATCTCATTCTGCTAGTTGCTGGATTCTTACGTCTCTACGCACTCAATACCTCCGAATTTGATGGCGATCAGGCTACTATTTTTATCCTGGCTCGCGAAGCTGTGCAGCACGGGTTGTTACCTATCGTGAGCAATCGTGCCTCTATCGGCATCGAAAATCCGCCTGCCATCATTTATTTGTTGATGATACCTGCAGCCCTCAGTGCAGACCCCTTCTGGGCGACGGTGATGATAGGCTTATTCAATATATTTGCAGTTTTGTTGACCTATTTCTTCATTCGCCGCTACTATGGACGGCTCGCTGCTCTTATCGCAGCGCTGCTCTATGCCGCTGCCACCAAGCCACTGAATTACTCGCGTTTCCTCTGGCAACAGAATATGCTGGCCCCTCTGGCCCTTCTTTTTATATTCGCC